>CAYUTT010000077.1:0-7705 GCA_964447575.1 uncultured Methyloceanibacter sp. | reverse complement strand
TTGTAGAGCCGCCAGAGCTCCGGCCGCTGGCGCTTCGGATCCCAGTTATGCGCGGCGTTGCGGAACGAGAACACACGCTCCTTGGCGCGCGATTTCTCTTCGTCGCGGCGCGCCCCGCCGAACGCGGCATCGAAGCCATGGGCGGCGAAGGCCTGCTTCAAGGCCTCCGTCTTCATGACGTCGGTATGAAGCGCGCTGCCGTGGGTGATAGGCGAGATACCTTCGCGCACGCCCTGCTCGTTTATATGCACCAGGAGATCGACGCCGAGCCGCGCCGCCTCGCGGTCGCGAAACTCGATCATCTCGCGGAACTTCCAGGTGGTGTCCACATGCAGCAGAGGAAACGGCGGCTTTGACGGATAGAACGCCTTCATGGCGAGATGCAGCAGGACCGAAGAGTCCTTGCCGATGGAGTAGAGCATCACCGGTTTGTGGAACTCGGCGACGACCTCGCGCATGATATGAATGCTCTCCGCCTCGAGTTGCCGGAGATAGGTCGAAAGGCGCTGCTTCATCACTTCGTACTCAAATGCGTGTCGTCGGTAGGCGCAGTCCGCGCGGGTTTGGTCTTGTCGGTTGCCTTGCCGTTCTGGGCCTTGGCGTGCGCCTCGTCCTTGCGCTTCGCGGCCAGATAGCGATAGGCACTGACGGGGATCAAGGCGAGATAAAGCACCGAACCCGCGGCGAGAGTGAGGGAGGGATAGGTCAAAAGCAGGGCAATGAAAAGCGCCGCGAGCACGAAGACCGGCGGAACGTACTCACGCGGGATCTTCTGTCCGATCATCTTGAGCGAAAAGGTCGGCACGTTCGAGACCATGAGCAGTGCGATCCCGAGCGTATAGAACAGGACCAGCGGCGTGAGGCTCGGCAGGTGGAGCCCGAGATCCTGGGCGTAAATCGGCAATAGCAAGATGAGAGCGGCGGCCGGTGCCGGCACGCCCACGAAAAAGGCGCTTTGCCAGGCGGGCCTATCGGTCCTATCGAGCGACACATTGAAGCGGGCAAGCCGCAAGGCGGAGCAGACTGCAAACACCAGCACCGCGATCCAGCCGAGACTCCGCAAATCTTCCAGCGCCCAGTTGAACATGATGATCGCGGGCGCGACGCCGAAATTGACAAAATCGGCCAGGCTGTCGAGCTCCGCGCCGAAGCGCGAAGAAGCCTTCAGCAGCCGCGCGACATGGCCATCGATGCCGTCGAGAAACGCGGCGAACACGAGTGCCGCCACCGCAAGGTCCCAGCGATGCTCGATCCCCATGCGGATGGCGGTGAGGCCGGCGCAGAGGCCGACCAGGGTAAAGATGTTGGGAATGAGCACCCGCACCGGCACTTGGCCGCGCGCGAAGGAAAGTTGCCGGCGCTTTCGGTCGTCTCTTTCCGGATCGAAGGGAGGAAACATGGCCGCCTACGCCTTCCCGCGCATATCGCCGACGAACGCCGCAAGCACCGTCTCGCCGCCGATCGCCGTCTGCCCGACCTCGGTCAGAAGCTCGACACCGGACGGCAGGTAAAGGTCGACGCGGCTTCCGAACCGGATCAGGCCGATGCGCTCGCCCGGCTCCACGCTAGCCCCCTCGCCAATGAAAGTCACGATCCGCCGCGCCACGAGCCCGGCGATCAGCACCACGCCGACCTTGGCGCCGCTCTTGGTCTCGATCACCAGGGCCTGCCGCTCGTTCTCCTCGCTCGCTTTGTCGAGTTCGGCATTGAAGAAGGCACCCGGCACATAGGCGCTATGGATCACCCTCCCGCCGGCGGGGGCCCTGACGATATGTACGTCAAAAACCGAGAGGAAGACGGACACCCTCGTGAGCGGTCCGGCGCCGAGCGCAAGCTCCCGCGGCGCTATCACGCTTTCGGCCACGGCGGCGATCTTGCCGTCTGCCGCACTGACGATCAGCCCCGGGCGGTCCGGCGTCACCCGATCGGGATCGCGGAAGAAATAGGCGCAGGCGGCGGTCAGCAGCGCGGCAATCCAGCCGAGCGGCGGGGCGATCAAGAACAGAAGCAGCGTGGCGACGGCGGCGCCGGCCACGAATTTGTAGCCATCGCGGTGAATGTGCACGAAGGCATTCGTAATGGTGTCGAGCAGATTGTGCCGGTCGTTCATCAGATTCCTTGTTTGGGTCGATTAGGTTGAGGCGAGCGCTTCGTCTTCCAGGCGCTCCGCCGCGCGGGACTCGGCATATTCTTCTTCCTCGAGTGCATGCGCGAGCCGCTCGCGTGCCTCGTCCGCCTCGCGCTGGCGCGCCCAGAGGCTGGCATAGAGCCCCCCCTTCTCGAGGAGCTCTAAATGGGTGCCCTGCTCCACAATCGTACCGTGGTCGAGCACGATAATGTTGTCGGCATGGACCACGGTGGACAGCCGGTGCGCGATCACCAGGCTCGTGCGGTCGCGCGCCACGCGCTCCAGAGCGTCCTGGATCTCTTTCTCGGTATGACTGTCCAGCGCCGAGGTTGCCTCATCCAGCATCAGGATCGGCGGTGATTTCAGGATGGTGCGGGCGATGGCCACGCGCTGCTTCTCCCCTCCGGAGAGTTTGAGACCCCGCTCGCCGACGAGCGAGTCGTAGCCTTGCGGCAGCGTCATGATGAAATCGTGAATCTGCGCGAGCTTCGCGGCATCCCGCACCTCCTCCACGCTCGCGTCTGGCTTCCCGTAGCGGATGTTGTACTCGATGGTGTCGTTGAACAGCACCGTGTCCTGCGGAACCATGCCGATCGCCGCGCGAAGTGAGCTCTGCGTGACGTCCGCGATGTCCTGGCCGTCGATGGCGACCGTGCCGCGCGCGAGATCGTAGAATCGGAAAAGGATGCGGGAGATCGTTGACTTGCCCGCGCCTGACGGACCGACAATCGCGACCATCTTGCCCGCCGGCACCTCGAAGCTGACGTCTTTCAGGATCGGGCGTCCCGGCTCATAGGCAAACGATACGCGATCGAATTTGACCTCACCTTGTGCCACTTGAAGCGGTTTGGCGCCCGGCCGGTCCGCAACCTCCGACGGCTCCTGCAGCAGGGCGAACATCGTCTCCATGTCGATCAGTCCCTGCTTGATCTCGCGATAGACCATGCCCATGAAGTTGAGCGGCATATAGAGCTGAATCAAAATCGCGTTGATCATGACGAAGTCGCCGACTGTCAGCGTGCCCGCCATGACGTCGCGCGCCGCGAGCAGCATGCAGGCTACCATGCCGACGGTGAAGATGACCGCTTGGCCCGAGTTGAGCACGCCGAGCGACGTATAGGTGCGGACGGCTGCTTTCTCGTAACGCGCCATGGAAGCATCAAAGCGCCGCGCCTCGAGCTCCTCGTTGCCGAAATATTTCACGGTCTCGTAGTTGAGCAGGCTGTCGACGGCCTTCGAATGCGCTTCCGTGTCGCTCTCGTTCATGTCGCGGCGGATGGCGATGCGCTTCTCGCTCGCCAAGAACGTGAACCAGACATAGGCCGCCACGGTGGCGAACACCACGACGACATAAACCCAGCCGAAATACCAAGCGACGAGGCCGGCGATCATAACGAGCTCAACCACTGTCGGGATCGAGTTCAGCACCGCCATGCGCAGGATCGTGTCGACGCCCGAGACGCCGCGCTCGATGACACGGTTGAGGCCGCCGGTGCGTCTCTCCAAATGAAAGCGCAAGGACAGCGCGTGCAAATGGCGGAAGGTACGGTTCGCAAGCCGGCGCACCGCGTTCTGGGAAACCGCCGTGAACACCACGTCGCGCAGCTGCGCGAACAGCACCATGAGGATGCGGCCCACGCCATAGGCGACGATCAGCATGGCCGGCACGGCGGCAAGGCCGACAAAGGTGACGCCCGGCGCAGCGCCGATCGTGGACTCACCGGTGAGATAGTCGACGGCGTTTTTGTAGGCGATCGGCACGGCCAAGGTGACCACCTTGGCGACCACGAGCGCGGCGAAGGCGAGGATCACCCGCAAATGTAGGTCGCGCCGGCCCTTTGGCCAGATATAGGGCAGCAGTTCGCGCAGGACGGCAACGTGCCCGGCCCGCGCCTTCAGCACGGCGTCGCCTCCTGTTTGCTGCGGCCGATCTTGCATGAAAGGTCTTTTCTATCAGGCCTTATGCGCGCGGCAAAAAGGGGGCAGCGGAACCCGCTGCCCCTGCCGTGTCAAGCATATAGTCCCCTGACGCGCGCGCGCCAACCCGCCCCCGGGCGCCCCTCAGGGCTGGGCGCCGGGTCTCGCCATGTCCTCGGGCTTCGGCTTCGAGAGCGAGATGTTGAACATGGCCCGGCCGGCCAGCATGTTCGTGGTCTCGTCGAACTGCTCGACGCGGACCGCATGCACCTTCTCGTCGAGCTCGATCTCGTCCTCGATGCTCCATTTCCCGTCGTCCTCGGCGGCGACCTGCGCGAAAGGCTTCTCGTCGACATAGACATGGACATCGCTTCCGGCGATAGCGGTACCCGAGAGCTTCAGCGTGCCTGGGCCGTCGCCTTCCTTGATGTAATCGACCACGCTCACCCTGATCGGCGATTTCGGCGAGGGTGACGACGCCTCACCCACCACGTCCGCTTCCGGGGCCTTATCCTCGGCGGCAATCGCCGGTGCCGCATTGGCAACGCCAAACACAAGGGCAAACGCCGCGATCCAAGCCATTAGCTTGCTACCAATCATCCTGGCCATACCTCGTTGAATGCTTTTTGCAGGGGCGCCGGAACCGGCATAAGCCGCCTTTCCGGCTGGCTGGGCTGGGACAGTATCGGATCGCGCCACCCCATGCCAACAGCCTTCGCCCCTCACGGTCGCTTGACGCACGCAGAGACCGAATGGCAGATGATCCCATGCGCGAGACCCAGCCATCTCTCCGAACCGTCTGCGTCTATTGCGGCTCGGGCGCAGGCCGGAATCCGGCCTATATCGAGGCGACGCGCGCCTTCGGACACATTCTGGCGGAAGCCCGTGTCGGCCTCGTCTATGGCGGCGGCGATCTCGGCCTCATGGGGGCCGTGGCCAGGTCCGTGCTCGAAGGCGGCGGCCATGTGACCGGCGTCATCCCCGGCTTCCTGTGCGCGCGCGAGCACATGATGATCGAGGCGCAAGAGCTGATCGTCGTCGACGACATGCATCAGCGGAAGCATCTGATGTTCGAGAAGTCCGACGCGTTCGTCGCCCTGCCGGGCGGACTCGGCACGCTCGAGGAGTTCGTCGAGCAACTGACCTGGACTCAACTCGGCCGGCATATGAAGCCCATCGTGCTCGCCAATATCGGTGGATTCTGGGATCCCCTGCTCGAACTGTTCGACAGGATGTGCGGCGAGCAGTTCATCCGTGCGGGCTTCGAGCTCAGGATGACAGTCGCCGGAAAGGTCGAGGACATTCTCCCCGCCATCGAGCGCGCGCTGAAGCCTTACCCGGAAGAGATCGAAGCCGCTGCGGACGCGGAGATCGCAGACAAGTTCTGATCGCCTATTGCGTATCGATCTTCCCGATGTCTTCGGGAAGGTCGAGCCAGTGATGGTGCCGCGAGGCCCAGAACAGCTTCGAGGGCTTTGTGAACCGTGCATCGGCAAAGCAACCCGCGGCGATGCCAATCGTGCCTGGCATGGCCTCCGCGCGGAAGAACACGCTCACGCCGCACACCGGACAGAACGCGTTCTCGATGAAGGCCCCTGAGTCGCCCTGCCGGCGGTATGTTCTGTACGGGCCCGCAAGGGCAACGGCCGCCTCGGGGAATATCGCTGCATAGGTAAAGGCGCTGCCGCTCTTGCGCTGGCAATCCACGCAACTGCAGGCATAGACCTCGACGGGCTCGTCCCGCGCCACGGCCGTCAGTGCGCCGCAGAGGCATCGGGCAGTGCGCTCATGTGGGGCCATGCGAGAACTCGACCGCCTTACGGCACAGGCGCGCCGTCGCGGATCAGCTTGTAGTTGATGGAATCGAGCAGCGCCTCGAACGAGGCGTCGACGATATTCGGGGACACGCCGACCGTGAACCACCGCCGCCCCTTCCCGTCGCGGCTCTCGATCAGCACGCGGGTGACGGCGTCGGTGCCGCCGGTGAGGATACGCACCTTGTAGTCGACCAGCTCGAGGTCGTCGATATAGCCCTGATAGGGACCGAGATCCTTGCGCAGCGCCTTGTCCAGCGCGTTCACTGGGCCGTTGCCCTCGCCGACCGACATCATCGTCTCGCCATCGATGCGCACCTTGACCGTCGCTTCGGAGATCGTGACCAGGTGGCCCAGCGCGTTGTGGCGCCGCTCCACCATGACGCGGAACGAATCGACCTCGAAGAACTGGGGAACATTGCCGAGCGTGCGCCGCGCCAGAAGCTCGAACGACGCCTCCGCCGCCTCGTAGGCATAGCCGATCGCCTCGCGCTCCTTGACCTCTTCGAGCAGACGCGCGACGCGTGGGTCGTCCTTCGGCACGGAAATGCCGATGCGGTCGAGCTGCGCCAGGATGTTGGACCTGCCGGCCTGGTCGGAGACGAGCAGCTTTCGCACATTGCCGATCGTCTCCGGCGGCACATGCTCGTAGGTGCGCGAGTCCTTCTGCACGGCGGAGACGTGGATGCCGCCTTTGTGAGCGAAGGCCGACTCGCCGACATAAGGCGCGCGCCGGTTTGGCGCGCGATTCAGGACCTCATCGAGAACGCGCGAGGCACGGGTGAGTGTCCGAAGCTTCTCCGGCGTGACCCCGGTCTCGTAACGCTCCGCATAATCGGTCTTCAACAGGAGCGTGGGGATGATGGAGGTGAGGTTCGCGTTGCCGCACCGCTCGCCGAGCCCGTTCAACGTGCCCTGGATCTGCCGCGCGCCGGCCCGCACCCCGGCGAGCGAGTTCGCCACGCCGTTATCGGTATCGTTGTGCATGTGAATGCCGGTGTGATCGCCGGGCACCTGCTTCACCACCTCGGACACGATCGTCTCGACCTCCTCCGGCAGCGTACCGCCATTGGTATCGCATAAGACGACCCAGCGCGCGCCCGCCTCATAGGCGGTCTTGGCACAGGCCAGCGCGTATTCGGGATTGGCCTTGTAGCCGTCGAAAAAATGCTCGCAGTCGAGCAGCACCTCGCGCCCCGAGGCCGCCACCGCGGCGACAGAGTCCCGGATCGCTTCCAGATTCTCTTCAAGCGTGATGCCGAGGGCCACGTCCACATGGAAGTCCCAGGTCTTGCCGACGAGGCAGATCGCGTCGGCCTGCGCGGCCAGCAGCGCCTGGAATCCAGGGTCGTTGGCGATCGACCGGCCCGGCCGCTTGGTCATGCCGAAGGCTGTGAGCTTAGCGGCGAGCGGCCGCTCCTCGGCGAACAGCTTGGTATCGGTGGGATTCGCGCCGGGGTAGCCCGCCTCGACATAGTCGAGTCCGAGTCCGTCGAGCTGCTCGGCGATGAGCAGCTTATCCTCGAGCGAGAAATCGACGCCATGTGTCTGCGCGCCGTCCCGCAAGGTCGTGTCGTAGAGGGAGAGCCGCTCGCGAGCCATGGCCTACACCACACCAAAGACGAAGCGCAGCGCAAGCAGAACAGCGAGCACCAGCACAATGGATTTGAGCACGAGATAGACGTACCGCGACCCCTTGAACGGCACGTCCCGAAGGAACGGTTTCATTGCGGCACCTCCTGCGCAGCGAGCAGCTTGCGCATAGTCGTGTTGGACAGCCATTCGTCGCCGCAGCGTACGCTGTTGCGCTGCTGCGGGACATAGCCGCGGCTTGCGAAGAACTCGG
>CAYUTT010000076.1:0-7789 GCA_964447575.1 uncultured Methyloceanibacter sp. | reverse complement strand
TGGTGGTCGGCTGGTCCATGGGCGCGCAGCAAGGCTATCAATGGGCGGCGCTCTATCCCGACATGGTGCCGCGACTCGCCTGCCTGTGTGGAACGGCGCGGACAGCCGACCACAACCGCGTGTTTCTGGAGAGCTTGCGGGCGGCGATCCTGGCCGACGGCAGTTTCAAGGACGGATTCTACGACGAGCAGCCACTCGGTGGACTCAAGGCCGTGGGGCGTATCTATGCGGGCTGGGCCTATTCGCAGGATTGGTACCGCGCCCGCACCTATCAGTCCCTCGGCTTCGACACGCTCGACGACTACCTCGTCGGCTATTGGGACGCGCTTTACGAGCAGCGCGACGCCAACAATATCATGGCCATGACCTGGACCTGGATCCACAACGACATCAGCGCAAACGAGGTGTTCGGCGGCGACCTCGCCAAGGCGCTTCACGCCATCACCGCGCGTACGCTGTTGATGCCCTGCGTGACGGACCTCTATTTCCGAACTGCCGACAACGAGGCGGAGCTTCAGCACCTCGCGGATGCGCGCCTTGTGGAGATACCGTCATATTGGGGACATATGGCGGGCGCGGGCCAGAACGAGGCCGATACGCTGTTCATCGACGCGCACCTCAAGGAACTTTTGGCCGCGCCAATGCCACGCTGAGCGTTCCTTACCGATTTGTCATTTACGCTCCCGCGCGAAGGCGTGGCAAAAAGGCTCAAAAGGGCCTCGGATCAGCAGAGTTCCGCCGGGGGCCGTCTAGCCCGGGCCCATTTGTCTCCCTAAAGTGGGCCCAATCCCTAGGGCCTCGCCGTTTGCGAGGTGGAACGTTTTGCAAACGAGGCAAGGTGGACAGAAGCGCAGACGAGACAAGCCGCCCCTGCCTTCTCGCCGCGGCGCGCTGGGCGCAGCGGTCGGTTGCTCTTTGCTCCTTGGCTAGCGCTTTGGTCTATCCCAGCACGTCCGTCGAAGCGCAATCCATTCCGCCGGTCGTGACGGAGGTCGTGCGGGAGACGACCGTCATACGCAAGCTGGAGCTGTCGGGCACGGTGACCTCGCCGCATGCCTCTCAAGTCTCGACCTCCGTCGAAGGACTCGTATCGGCCGTTCATTTCGATAGTGGCGCTCATGTGAAGGAGGGTGACCTTCTGCTCGAGCTCGATGCGGAGATCGAGGAGGCTGCTTATTTGCAGGCCGAGGCGCAAGTTGCCCAGGCTGCAGCCGAGGTGGTGGACGCCAAGCGCCGCTTGGGCATTGCCGAGAGTTTGGCAAAGCGCGACTACGGCCCCAAGAACGAGGTCGAGGCGCGGCAGGCCGAAGTCGAGATCGACACCGCCACTCATGAAAGCCACATAGCCGAACAGAAGCGCCGCAAGGCGATCCTCGACCGGCACAAGCTTCCGGCTCCATACGATGGCGTCATTGCGAAGCGTATGGTGGAGGTCGGGCAATGGGTCACGCCTGGCACGGCCGTGTTCGAGCTTGTCGCCATGCGCGGCTTCCGCGTGGACGTGCCCGTGCCGCAGGCTCACTATGCGCGGCTTCGTGAAGGCGCAGACATAGAGATCAAGCTCGACGCGCTCCCCGATGAATCGATTCCAGCCACGATCGGCGCTCTCATCCCGGTGAGCGACCCCGACGCGCGTACCTTCACTTTACGAGTGCTGCCGGTCCGCGAGGACATCCCCATCATGCCCGGCATGTCGGCGCGCGTGCTTATCAATCTCGATACGGGCAAGCGGGACGTTGTGGTCAGTCGCGATGCGCTGATCCGTTATCCCGACGGCCGCATCACGGTTTGGGTCCTGAAGAATGACGGGGACCGGGTCAGCGTCACGGAGCGGCGGATCGAGATCGGGCTGACCTTCGATGGCATGGTTCAGGTGCTGTCGGGCCTGGACGAAGGCGAACGCGTGGTGGTGAGCGGCAACGAGTCTTTGCGGGAGGGCCAGACGGTCCGCCTTGCGAGCTGACGCGAGTGACTTGAGGGGAACCCCGAATGCTCGAGCAGATTGTCAAGCGCGGAACCCTGGTCACGGTTGCCGCCCTCATAGTCTGCGTGCTCGGCGTCGTGGCTGCCTTCCGCATTCCCGTACAGATGATTCCGGACCTCGAGGTCCGCACGATCACGGTGCAGACCACCTGGCCGGGCGCTACGCCGCAGGACATCGAGAAGGAGATCCTCATCGAGCAGGAAGAATATCTCCGTTCTATTCCTAGCCTTGAGCGGATCACTTCCTCGGCGTCGAGCGGTCAGGCACGAATCGAGCTCGAGTTTCCCTACAATATCGATCTCAACGAGACGCTGATACGCATCAACAACGCGCTGAGCCAAGTGCCTTCGTATCCCGAGGACGTCAACCAGCCACGCGTGCGCGCAAGCTCGTTCAGCGCCAATGCCTTCATGTTCTTCCGCGTGTCGCCGCTGCCCGGCAACCCGCGCGAGCTCAACATGGACATGATGCGCGACTTCGTGGAGGACAATGTCCGGTCGCGGCTCGAAAGCATAAAGGACGTTTCCGACGTCCGCGTCGGCGGCGGCGCCGAGAAGCAGATACAGATTCTGTTCGATCCCGTGGCTTTGGCAGACCGCAAGCTATCGCTGGCCGACGTACGCCAGGCCGTGCGTGAGCGAAATCGCGACACCTCGGGCGGCGAGATCGAGAGCGGCAAACGGCGCTATCTGCTGCGAACCATAGGCAGGTTCGATGACAAGGACGACCTGCGCGACCTGATCATCGCCCGGCGCGGCGACAACCTCATCCGGCTCAAGGACGTCGCCGAGGTCCGGCTCGGACATTTCGAGATTTACACGCGCGGGTTCGTCAACAAGCGGCCCATCATCTTTCTGTCGATTCGGCGCGAGGCCGGCTCGAACGTCATCGCCATCAAGGAGGCGGTGATGAAGGAGATGGATGCGATCAATCATGAGGTGCTGCTCCCAACGGGCATGGAGATGGAGCTGACGGCGGACGACGTCACCTATGTGGAAGCGTCGGTCCGCAATGTGTGGACCAATCTCTCTATAGGTGCGGTGCTCGCCACATTGGTCCTGTTTGTCTTCCTGCGCTCGGCCAAGGCAACCGTGGTGGGCGTGCTCGGCATTCCGATCTGCACGATTGCCGCCTTCATCGGCCTGATGGTGGCGGGGCGGACGATCAACGTCATTTCGCTCGCCGGCGTGGCTTTCGCCATCGGCATGACCCTCGACAACACTATCGTGGTGCTCGAGAGCATCGATCTGGAGCGACGACGCGGGCTTGGCCGCGTGAAAGCCGCTATCGAAGGCGTACGGAAGGTCTGGCCTGCGGTGCTCGCTTCGACGCTCACCACGGTGCTGGTCTTCATTCCGATCGTCTTCATCCACGAGGAGGCCGGCCAGCTCTATTCGGATATCGCGATTGCGGTGTCCGCGTCGATCCTTGCCTCGATGGTCGTGGCCATCACCGTCGTGCCCACGGCGGCCGCACATTTCGATCTGACACCGCAGGAGAATCATGCGGTCGATGTCGCGGACGGGGCCATCGTCAAAGGCGTGAACTGGCTGATGGCTGGCACCATCAGGCGTCTGCTCTGCATCTTGGGCGCGGCCGGGGCCAGCACCGCGATCATTCTTTTCCTCACCCCACCGGCCGAATATCTGCCCGAGGGCGAAGAACCCAAGATGTTCGCGCGGCTAAACGCCCCGCCAGGCTACAACCTCGATACCATGACGGAGATCGGCGAGGACTTGCAGGATTGGCTGATGCCGTTCGTCAATGACGATCCCGAGCGATTCAGGCGCGGCGAAGTGGAAGTGCCCGCGCTGAAATACGTCTTCCTGATGATCGAGGCCGACGGCTTGCGCATCATCTCCGAGACGATCGATCCCCGCGATATCAGCAAGCTCATGAAGATCGTGAGCGACAAATACGAAACCTATGCGGGCATGCAGACATTCGTATCCCGCGGCTCGATTATCACGAGCAATAGAGGCGGCACGCGCAGCGTGAGTCTCGACATCTCCGGACCCAGGCTCGAGGATGTCTACAACGTCGCTTCATCCGCTTATCTCCGGGCCAACGAGGTCTTCGACGATCCGCGCATTCAGGCCGACCCTTCGACGTTGACCTTGTCCCAGCCCTTGATCGAGATCCGCCCCAAATGGGATCGCGCCGCGGAGCTCGGCATGACGGCCGACGATGTGGGCTTCACCGTGGCGGCACTCAGCGATGGCGCCTATGTCGGCGAGTTCTTCCGCGACGACGAGAAGATCGACATCTATTTCTACAGCAAGGATGCCTTGCGCACCGACGTCGACACGCTCGGCCAAATGACGGTCTACACGCCTCAGGGCGCCATCGTGCCCCTGTCGGCCGTCGCCGAGATCAGGGAGACGGTGGATACGAGCACGATCCGGCGGCTCAACGGGAAGCGCACCGTGACACTCCATATCATTCCGCCGGAGAGCATACCGCTCGAAGCGGGTGTGGAGATCGTCGAGAGTCAGTTGGTGGACCACCTGAAGCGCTCCGGCCAAGTGCCGTTCGACGTGAGCATGTCGATCTCCGGCGCGGCCGACCAGCTCGACGCGACCCGGAGCGCACTCGCCGGCAACTACCTCGTGGCCGTGGTCATCATCTACCTGCTGCTCGTCGCCATCTTCACCCATTGGGGCTACCCACTGCTCATCATGACCACGATCCCGCTCGGCGTGGCGGGCGGTCTGGTCGGACTCACGTTGATGAACTGGGTGGGCACGATCTTGCCGCGCTTCGGCGTAGACCCCATCGTCCAGCCCTTCGACATGATCACCATGCTCGGCTTCCTGATCCTCATGGGCACCGTGGTGAACAACCCGATCCTGATCGTGGACCGGGCGCTCTATAATTTGCGGGAGATGGGGCTCGATGCGAAGGCGGCGGTGATGGAGGCGGTGTCGTCGCGGCTCCGACCGATTGCCATGTCGACGGTCACGACGATCTGCGGCCTGGCCCCGCTCGTGTTCCTTCCAGGCGCCGGTACCGAACTCTACCGCGGCGTCGGGGCCATCGTATTGTTCGGCATCCTCGGCACGGCAATCGTTTCGCTGACCTTCCTGCCGGCGCTCTCCATCGCCGCGTTCCGTGTGGCTGGCTATGCGAAAGAGCCGGCATCCAAACCGACCGGGATGGCCCCCTCGCCCGCGCCCGGAGAGTAACGCTCGCTAAGGCAGTTTGCGTTCGAGCTCCGGCACAAGCTCGTCGGGCGGGACGTAGTGCGGGTTGGCTTGCACGAAATCGCCGGCGAGAACATAGGGGTGCGCCCGCGAAACATCCTTCAGCACGGAAGCCGGAAAGCGGCTGACGTCGTAGGCGCAGACCACGGCCTCGCTGTAAAGCGGTAGAACGTAATTCAGGCGGCTCTCATAGATCGCCAGGCGCTCGACCCCCGGCGCGTCTTGAAGCGCCCATTCCATGTTGGCCCACGCGCGCGTCCGCCTAAATCCGAGTTGACGCCCGGTGTTGATCATCTCCTGAACGAGACCAATCATATCGTCCGCATCGAAGCGACCGCCGCGCAGATAGAGGTGATCCCAGGTCATCATCTCGAGTTGGCCGTAGCGCTCCGCCGCCTCGACGTCGATCCCGTCGTCGCGCAACCTCTTCCGCCGCGCCTCACGCATTTCGGCGTCGACGAACGAGACGATCCGGTCGCCTGCCTCGATTCCCTCTTTCAAGAACGGCAGGAGGGACCGGTATTGAGCGTCCGCCCCGTCATAAAAGGCGCAGACATGGCACGGGCAGGTCAGAGCGGAGCCTGCCAGGGTCACACCGCTGGTGACGGCGAGTCCGCTGCGCTTCCGGTGACGTACCATTTCTGACGGAGTGCCCGGTGTTGCAGCGGAAATTCGCTGGAGCCGGGCATTCTACAGCCTGACGCCCCGGGATCACTTCAATTTCCAATACGCTCGGTAAAGTGGCGCGCCCGAGATGGAGAGCGACCCAGTCGGTGCCCCAGATCGAGAATGGTCCCCTGGTGGAGTAGGCTAGCTCACGAGCGGAGTCAGAGTTGCCATTCCTCAGGGATCCCGTGTCGGGCATACATTAAGGCTAGCTTTTGGCTGGGGCCTATAAGGGCACTTGGCTCTACCACACCATGTAGAGTTAACAGGCACTACACCTGACAAAACCTGACATCGCCGCCGTCCCCGGCTCGACGCTCCTTCATTGCGCGGAATAGGCGGCTCCGGAGCCTTGTCTTGTGGAGGAACCGTCGCCTAGCTTGGACGGAAGGGCGGCAAGGCGCGGGCAGAGCGGCCTTCGCCGCCTTCGGGCGGATGCCAGACCATCTTTTCCGGTCTTGTTATGCTCGATCTGGGCATGCCTGGGGGGCAGGAGGCGGTAGTCACCCAAGGTTTTGGCTGTGCGGTGATCTTCGTCATCTCGCCAACGACGGTAGGCCTCGTCCATCACTCAGAGCAAGCCCCGGCCGCACCTTCTGGTTGCCCATCCGCGTCCCGCGCGACACTATGCGCGCCGGGGGGATTCGGCAGGTGAAGCACATATTCGAGGATTATCTTCTCAAACTTCGCGAAGCTTACACCGAAGAGGGTACGGAGCACTCTGGGCGCACGGCGCTCGAGAACTTCCTGAGCGCCGTTGCCGCAACGATTGCTCCGAACGCGCATGTCCAACATGAGCCAAAACGGCAGAAGGACAAGGGCGCGCCTGATTTCATGGTCCGCCAGTCCGGCATGATCCTCGGCTACGTCGAGAACAAGCCGATCGACACCGACCTGAACAAGGTCCTCAAATCGGATCAGATCAAAAAATATCGGGCCTCAGCGGTAACCTGCTGCTCACCGACTACCTCCATTTTGTTTGGATCAGCGGCGATGACATCCAGCGAAACAGCATCGCGCTCTCGACCGACCTGGAGAACCCAAGATTCGTTCCGCGCGAAGACCGGGTGCAAGCGGTCGCGAAGATTCTCGAAGGCTTCTTTTCGACTCCGCCGGAGGGTATTGGCCGGGCGCAACAGCTTGCGCTTGCGCTCGCCACCCGCAGCCAGCTTCTGCGTAACTTCATCGGCGAGGAGCTAGTACGGCAGGAGCGCGAGGATAGTACGGGTAAGCTTTAGCCGGATTCGGGCAAGGCCGCGGCGGTTGTGCGCGAGCACATGTTGAAAAATATCTACGGTTTCGAATACCTGATCGCGCCCTATACCATCGCGCATCTGAAGCTGTCGCAATACCTCGCAGACCGGGGACATGAGCTGGAGGACGACGAACGGCTGCTGATCTATCTCACAAACACGCTGGAGCCCATCGAGCCGCAGAGGAACATGCTGCTGCCGGAACTGACGCACGAGGTTGAAGAGGCGCAGAAGGTGAAGGACCAGCCGATCCTCGTCATCACCGGCAATCCGCCGTATTCCTACGAATCAAGAAACAATGGTGTCTGGGCAAGGAGCAGTGTGCAGCCGTATTATGTTTGCGACGGGGAGTCCCTTAATGAGCGGAATCCTCGGGGCCTCCAAGACGATTACGTGAAGTTCATCCGATTTGCGCAAATGAAAATGGAGAATGTCGATGAAGGTATTGTCGGCATCGTCACCAACCATTCTTATCTCGACAATCCTACCTTTCGCGGAATGCGCCGGTCATTGATGACCACTTTCGATCAGATTTACGTTCTCGACTTGCATGGAAACACACGAAAGAAGGAGCGCGCGCCAGAAGGCGGCAGCGACCAAAACGTCTTTGACATTGAACAGGGCGTTGTGGCCTGCACCCGGTTCCAAAGACACTGAGTTAGGTGTTTTGATGGAACTGGAGG
>CAYUTT010000075.1:0-8017 GCA_964447575.1 uncultured Methyloceanibacter sp. | reverse complement strand
GTCATTCGCCGTCGGTCCTCCGGCCGTCAGTCCGGCATGAGGACGGATGTTATCCTAGACCACCGCTAAGACGGTAGTGTGAAGACCCCGGGCAAGGTGCCGGGCCTCGCTTTGCCCGTGCCCGGCACTTTCGGATTCCACCGCGCCGGGTCGAGCCCCGTTTCCACGGTCCACTTGCCCATGCGGGTCGGCTCTTGCGCTGCTTTGGACAATAGGCCGTTGAACGCGAAGCGCGGGACCAGCATGAAGCCGAGCTGGCTCAACTGCCCTCTCATGCGCTTCCCGTCATTGAGCGCGAAGCCCCAATATTGGAGATGGCAGCTCAGCGTCACAAAACCGACACTGGCCGCGTCGCGCTCGCGCGAGAACATCTTATCGGTGAAGAAGGCATGGCCGATGGCGAGCCCATAGAGGCCGCCGGCGAGCCGTCCAGACCGGTCCCAGACTTCCACGGAGTGGGCGTAGCCTGCCTCGTGCAATGCATTGAACGCCGCGGCGAGGTCCGGCTCCGGCGCACAAGCCCGGACGACACCCGCGAAGTCCTCGTCGAAGCTCACCCCGTAGGCCCGGGTCTGCAACAGCCGCCATGCCCGCTGCGACACATAGGCGTTCTCCGGGAACGACACCATGCGCTCGGCCGGCGCCCACCATTTGCCCCCCTCAGGGTAAAGGCCTCTCGCATAGGCCGCGACGAGCGTCGGCACCGTCAAATCCCTGCATGGACCTGCGAGCCCCTCCGGATGCGACAGCGCCTTTTCGGGGTTCGGCAGCCTTGGACCGAAACCGATGAAGTGCCTGGCGAGGATGGCAAGCGCCGCCGGCTTGCTATAGAGCCCCGAGCCCGAAGGCTTCCGTGATACGTCACTCGACAAATCCGCCTCCCTCCCTAGACGTACGGCTCACGCCGCCCGATCCGTCCCCGGCTTCCCGGGGTGCCAATTCGCCACGGTCTCGGGACCCGCCTCTACGGCCCAGCGCCCCGGCTTGCCACCCTCGCCCGCAGCCTCGCCGAGACGGCGTAAGAACGCGCCGCGCGGGATCATGCGAAAGCCCATGTCGAGAATGGTCGGCGTAGGCCACTTGCCGTCGTTCAGCACGTACCCCCAATGCGCGAGGTGCCAGTTGAGCACCGAGAAGCCGAGCTTCGAGGTGTTGTCCTCGTGCGAGAATTGGGACTCGGTGAAGAAGGCGCGGCCGATGGCGACGCCGTAGCCGCCGCCCACCAAGGCGCCGTCGCGATTCCAAACTTCGAAGGAATGGACGAGCCCGGCATCGTACAGCGCTGCGTAGGCGCGCATGATCCGTGGCGTGATCCAGGTGAGATGCCAGCGCCCGTCGCGCTTGCCTGCGCACGCCTTGATGACGGCCTCGAAGTCTTGATCGAAAGTCACGGTATAGAGGCCTTGGCGCATGAGACGCCGCAGCCGCTTCGACATGTGGAACTCGTCGAAGAAGAGGACGCAACGTTTTGTCGGCGAATGCCATTTCGTCGGTCCGAAATGCGCGTGTGGAAACAGGCCGCGCGCATAGGCCTCGGCCAGCGTCGCCACGGATAGATCGTCGGCTATGCCGACCAACTCGCCTGCATCCGGCGTCCTTGCGAGATCCGGCAGCCTATCGTCGGGTTCGAGGAGATGGTCGATGCAGAGCCTGGCCAGCGGCACGAGCTTGTCGAGCCGTTTCGGTTGGAGCGACCAGACCGTGTCCAGCACCACGCGCTGGAGTGTCTCGAGGGGCGTCTCGCGGAACAAAGCATCGCGCCGCACCGCCCGATCGGTGGGTGGAGCCACATCCGGCCCCATCAAGGCTTCGCGCGGAAGAGGACTGAGCACAGACACCGGCAAACTCCAACGCGGTACGCATGAGGGGCGATCACAAACCCCCCAGTCCGCCTGCCGCGCCGAGCTTGCCTCCAAAAGGATTCCCAAGGAGTTAACGCCGCATTGCCTTGGTTTTGTGGGGTTCGCGGGCCGCCATTAAGAGTCCGCGCCCAAGCCGGTTACCTGCTCCGCACCCGCGCCACCGCTTCGAGCCAGCCCCCGTAGCGGGCTTCGCGCTCCGCCTCGCCCATCAAAGGCTCGTAGACTTTGGCCGGCGTCCAGAGCTCGGCAAGCGTCGCGTCGTCGCCGTAGAAGCCCACCGCCTGGCCGGCATGATACGCCGCGCCGAGCGCCGTGGTCTCCGGGACGGCCGCCACCTCGACGGTCTCGCCCAGGATATCGGCGAGCCGCTGCATCGCCCAGGCGTTTGCCGTCATGCCGCCATCGACCCGCAGCGGGTGCGTACTGCCGATATCGCTCACCGCCATGTCCTGGCGCATCGCCGTCAGGAGATCGCGCGTCTGAAACGCCACCGCCTCGAGGCCTGCCGCCACGATGTCCGCCTTGGACGCGGCGCGGCTCATGCCGACGATGGCGGCCTTTGCCTCGGCATCCCAGAACGGCGCGCCGAGCCCCTGGAATGCCGGCACGAGATAGACGCCCGGATTGGGGTCGGCGTCGCGCGCCAATGCCTCGCTTTCCTCGGCGCTGGCGATGAGGCCGAGAGCATCGCGCAGCCATTGGATGGTGGCACCGGCCATAAAAATTGCGCCCTCGAGCGCGAAGGTCCGCACGCCGTCACGCTGATGCAAGACGGTCGACAGCATGCGCGTCGCCGACGCGACCTTCTCATCGCCGGTATTGGCCACGGCGAAGCAGCCCGTGCCATAGGTCGCCTTCAGCATGCCCGGGCGGAAGCAGGCATGTCCGTGGGCGGCGGCCTGCTGATCGCCGGCGACGCCGCGGATCGGAATTGTCATCCCGAAATGCTCGGGCGCCGTCGTGCCGAAATCGCCCTGGCTATCGCGCACCTCGGGCAGAACGGCGTCCGGAATTCCCAGTCGCGTCAACAGACGTGCATCCCAAGTTCCGCTGCGAATGTCGAAGAGTTTGGTGCGCGCGGCATTGGTGGCGTCGGTCGCGTGCAGGGCGCCGCCCGTCAGCTTGAACAGAAGAAAGCTGTCGATCGTGCCGAAGCATACCTCCCCGCGTTCTGCCCGCGCCCGCAGGCCCGGCACATGCGCAAGCAGCCAGGCAAGCTTGGTCGCGGAGAAATATGGGTCGATGATGAGCCCCGTCGTCTCCGCGACATGCGCACCCCAGCCCTCGCGCTCGAGCTCGGCGCAGAGCGGCGCCGTGCGCCGGTCCTGCCACACGATGGCGTTCGCGAGTGGTTCACCTGTTGCGCGGTCCCAGACGACCGTCGTTTCCCGCTGATTGGTGATGCCGATGGCGGCGATAGCCGCAGCACCCACCTCGCTCAAGACCGCGCGGCACACCTTAAGCACCGACCGCCAGATCTCCTCGGCATCGTGCTCCACCTGCCCCGGCGCCGGATAGATCTGCGTGAGCGGCACGGCGGAGGTTGCGCGCGGACGCCCCGCCTCGTCGAACAGGATGGCCCGCGTGCTCGTCGTCCCCTGGTCGATGGCGAGCACATACGCGCTCATGATGTGCCGCCGCCCCCCGTCTCGCGCACGATCCAGTCGCAATACTCCGCGCTGCCGCCGTCCGTTTGCAGCACGAGCAGCGCCGGAAGCTCGTATGGATGCAGCCGCTTCGTCTCGGCCATCACCTGGTCGGTCAGGCCGGCGCGCGTCTTGATGATCATGGCGACTTCGCTGGCATGCTCCCGCGCGCCCTTCCACTCGAAGATCGAGATCATGCCGGGGAACATGTTCACGCAAGCCGCGAGCCGGGCCGCCACCAGCGCCTCTCCGGTTCGCTTGGCGTCATCGACGCTCGGGAAGGTCGTGTAGATCAGGACCGGACGGTCGGCGTTCTGCATAAGGGCCACCATTCACCGTGGTTTGAGACACTTGCATGACGTGGGCGCCACAGCTTTATAGTGCCTCCTTCCACAGGCCGGTCCAAGCGCATCGAACCAGATCATGGCACGCTTCGAGAAAATCGCCTTCGTCGCCAGCGAGACGAAGGAGGCAGAGGACGCGTTTCGGGCGTTGACCAAGCGCTACGGCAACATACCGGCCGAGGAGGCCGATGCCATCGTTGCGCTGGGCGGCGACGGACTCATGCTCCAGACCATGCACACCCATCTCAACAGCCGTATCCCCATCTACGGCATGAACCGGGGCTCGGTCGGCTTTCTGCTCAACGACTACCGCGAGGACAGGCTGAAGGAACGCCTGGAGCGGGCCGAGATCACGATCATCCATCCTTTGCGCATGACCGTCCGCAACATGAGCGCCGAAACCCATACAGCGCTGGCCATCAACGAGGTGTCGTTGTTCCGGCAGATCCACCAAGCCGCCAAGCTCAAGATCGCCGTCGACGGTACCACGCGCCTCGGCGAGTTGATTTGCGACGGCGTGCTCGTGTCCACGCCCGCCGGCAGCACCGCCTACAATCTCTCGGCTCACGGGCCGATCCTGCCCATCACCGCGCCCCTGCTCGCGCTGACGCCAATCAGCCCGTTCCGCCCACGGCGTTGGCGCGGCGCGCTCCTGCCCAACGCGGCGAAGGTTCAGATCGAGGTGCTGGAGCCCGAGAAGCGCCCCGTGAGCGCCGTGGCGGACCATACCGAGTTCCGCAAGGTGGTCGCCGTCGAGGTCCAGGAGGAAAGCGGCGTCGACATCTTCATGATGTTCGATCCGGGCCATACGCTGGCCGAGCGCATCCTGGCGGAGCAGTTCGGCTATTGACGGAAGCGCACACGGTCTAGGGCCGCGTAAGCTCGAAGACCTCGTCGATCACCGCATAGTCGCCATAGCCGAGCCGCGCGATCGGCTTGAGCTTGGTCACGTCCACCCTGCCCTCGACGATGACCGCGTCGTCGATATGGATGCCGACGACCTGGCCGAGCACGATGGCGTGCGTGCCGGGCTTTCCATCGGGGCCCGGCAATTCGATGGTGCGCCAATAACGGCATTCGAACGCGACGGGCGACTCCGCCACGCGAGGTGGCGCCACGAGCTTCGAGGGGGCCGGCGTGAGCCCCGCAAGTGTCATTTCGTCTACCTCGGGGCCCACATGCTGCGAGGTGCGGTTCATGGCGTCGCGCAAATCGTAGGTCGCGAGCGAGCACACGAACTCCCCGGTCTCCTCGGCATTGCGCTGGCTGTCCTTGCGCCCTCCCGAGGAGAACATCACGAAATGGGGGTCGGTGGAGACGGCGTTGAAGAAGCTGTAAGGCGCCAGATTGACCACCCCGTTCTTGCCCAGCGTCGAAATCCAGCCGATGGGCCGCGGCGCGACCAGCGCCGTGAACGGATCCCAGCGAAGGCCATGAATGTTGGCGACGGCATCATAGAACATAGGCGACGATCCTACGGCGTGGCGCGGGTTTCAAGCCCGCCAGGATGAGACGATGTCGGCGAGCGAAGGCCGCTCGCGCTCGTCGGGCTTTTCCTTCGGCGTGCCGATATAGACGAAGCCGGCAACGCGCTCGCCGTCGCTCAGGGAAGCGCCTTCCGGACGCCCTCGTTATAAGCGTACCACTCCGTGATCCACTGCGCCCCGAACCCCAGCGCCGAGGCCGCCACAATCAGGTTCTGCCATGCCGCACCCGCGGACAGGATCTGCTCCCATTCCGGTGCGGCTGGATTCTTGGTCACCCGCGAGATGACGGCGATAACGAGCGGCGCGCGCAGAAAGCGCTTGGCCTCTGTCTCGAGCCGGAAGGCGCTCGCGCCGGGTTCCTCGGCACCGCAGACCTGGGCGAGCACCTTTCCGAAGGCCTCCCGGGCCTCCCCCCGAAACAGCACGAAACGCCACGGGACGAGCTTCTTGTGGTCGGGCACCCGTGCGGCGGCGGCAAGAATTTTGGCGAGATCCTCCTCGCTGGGACCGGGCTCCGAGAGCGCATTGGCTGAGACGGACCGGCGGGTCAGGAGGTGGTTCAGAATGGGGTTGGACATGCGCTAGACTTGGCCTCACGAGATTCGGCTAAGGTTATGGTGCCTATCGCGAAACGGGCGTTCGAACAATGTTTGGCAATTGCGGCCAATAAGCTTGGCAGACTTCAAAAATCGGCCTCATTCGCGGCCAATTTTCGAAGCTTATGCCCTTCAGAAGCCTGTATAAGGGTTGGGCTCCGACTGAATCGGATGAGAAACGCGATGCGGGGGAAACACTTCGCGGCGCTCAAGCTTTTGCTTTTGCACGCCTGTTTCCTCGGCGCCGGCATGGCCGCCGCCGAGAATGCCGCTCCGACTGTGGCGAGCCAGAATTCTCGTGACACCGTTCTCGTGCTCGACGCCTCGAAGAGCATGGGCGACACACTGGGCGATGCGGCCAAGCTCGACGTGGTCCGCACCACTGTCGGGCGGGCCGTTACGAGCCACGCCGACCGGCTGTCCTTCGGGTTGGTCGCCTTCGGGCATCGCAAGGAATCGAATTGCGCAGACAGCGAAACCTTGGCCAAGCCGGGCGAGCTCAACGGAACCTCCTACGAGGAACTTCTCGGCGGCCTGACGGCCAAGGGGCAAGCCCCGATCGCCGCGGCCCTGAGCGATGCGGCAAGCCTGGAGCGCGAAGGTGAACCGCTCGACGTCGTCCTGGTGGCCGACGGTACCGACACCTGCGATGCCGATCTCTGCGTCACGGCGGATGCGCTGAAGCAGAAGGCGAAGAATTTGCGCATCCACGTCGTGGGTCTGAACGACAAGACGGAAGAGCTTGAGCCCCTCACCTGCATTGCCGCCGCGACTGGCGGCAGGTTCTTCGCCGCGACCAGCGAGGCGGCGTTCAAGAAGGCTCTCTCCACCGTGCTCGCCGTCGTCGCTGGAACGCCCGCAAGCGGCCTCGCCAGTCAGGTCCAGATGCCGGTGCAAGTGCCGCCCGGAGAAACGGCCGTATTCAAGTCCACCGCGCCGAAGCAAGGCGCGCCGCAGGCGCTGGCACAGCGCATCGCGCCTCCTGCGGCGCCGCAAGGTCCCGTGCCGGTGAGTTTCAAGGCGAAGATCACCGAGGTCGGACCGAAACTGGACTCGGGCGTGACCTGGCGCATTTACAAGGCAGCGCCGGCTGCCGACGGCAGCTTCGAGCTGATTGGCACCCATCGCGAGCCCACGCCGACCACCGCTCTGGTGCCCGGCGAATATCTCGTCAACGCCGCTTACGGCCTGTCCAACCTCACCAAGAAGATCGACGTGGAAGGCGGCAAGTCGTTCGAGGAGACGTTCGTGCTCAATACCGGAGGGCTTACGCTCCGCGCCGTCCTCGCCAACGGCGAGGAATGTCCCGAGGGCAGCGTCCGCTTCGACATCCTTTCCGACGAGGAAGACCAATTCGGCAAACGCCAGACGATCCTTGCCGATGCCAAACCTGGTCAAGTCATCAGGCTCAATGCCGGCGCCTACCACGTCGTCAGCCTGTATGGTGATGCGAACGCAAATGTCGGAGCGGATGTCACGGTGGAACCCGGCCGCATCACCGAGGCGACCATCAAGCACAATGGCGCGAAGATCACCTTCCGCCTCGTACAGAGCCTTGGCGGCGAGGCACTTGCCAATACCAAATGGACGATCCTCACCTCGGCGGGCGATACCGTGAAATCGAATGCGGGCGCGCTGCCGACACATATCCTCGCCGCGGGCAGCTATGCGGTGGTCGCCGATCACGGCGGCAAGAACTACACACGCAAATTTTCCATCGAGCCCGGCGACGACAAGCAGATCGAGGTGGCGATCGAGGATGGGCCGACCTCGCCCGAGGCGCTGAAACTGCTGCTCGATCCGCCGGAGCCACCGACGCCTGGCGGCGGGGTGATGGCCGGCGAAGGTCTCGGCGATGCCATGGGTTTCGACGGGTTCTCCGCGCGGCCGGCCGATCCCAATGCACCGCTCATCAATCCTGGCACGCTGTTCCGTCCATCGACGCGTTGACCGTCAGGCCGCATCGGCGCTTGCTCGCGACTGCGCCCTCTCATGGTCCAGCAACCATTGCTTACGTGCCAGACCGCCGCCATAGCCCGTGAGCGATCCGTCGCTCCCGATCACGCGATGGCAGGGAATCAC
>CAYUTT010000074.1:0-8137 GCA_964447575.1 uncultured Methyloceanibacter sp. | reverse complement strand
TCACTACTTCGTCGCCGCAGGATACGATGCAAACTGAACGGAAATCGCTCTAGTCTCCTCCAAAGAATCCGTTCATCGGACGCTTTGGCCGCCCGCACCCCGCGAGCAAAACGATTTCAAGGTGAGTAAATCGTTGACGGCGGGGCGGAAACGACGGACCGAACAGCCTATGCGCCTGCTCCTCGTCTCCGATTTGCACTATTCGCTGCCGCTCTTCGACTGGGTCGTCGAGGTAGCAGACAGCTTCGACGTGGTGGTCATGGCGGGCGATCACCTCGACCTTGCCTCGCTGGTCGACAGCCGCGCGCAGGCCGTCGTCGTCAAGAAGTACTTCGACCGCATAAAGGCCAAGACGACGCTTCTGATCTGCTCCGGCAATCACGATCTCGATTCCAAGAACGCGGCTGGCGAGAGGACGACCAAATGGCTCCTCGGCGCCCGCAACAAGGGCGTGTTGTCTGACGGCGAGTCCTTGGTCATCGGCGATACGCTATTCACAATGTGCCCCTGGTGGGACGGGCCGGTGTCGCAAGCCGCCATCGCCGAGCAATTCGAGAAGGCCGCGCAGGAGCGGCCGAAGCGGTGGATCTGGATCTACCACGCGCCCCCGGCCAGCTCTCCGGTCGCCTGGGCGGGGCAACGCTTCTACGGGGACGAGGCGCTGAAGAACTGGATCGAGGCCTATCAGCCGGACATCGTCATGTGCGGCCACGTGCACGAGGCGCCTTATGTCGCGAACGGTTCATGGGTCGACCGTATCGGCGCCACTTGGGTCTTCAACACCGGGCACTATTTCGGCGCGCCGCCGGCGCACATCATCATGGATACGGAGGTAGGCGAGGCGCTATGGCTTTCAGCTGCCGGCAATCAATATGTCCGTCTCGATGACCGGCTGAGCCGGCCCGTGCCGACGCTCGCCGCGCTGCCGGATTGGCTCACAGGCGGGGATCGGCCTCACGCTCCGGGCCAAGGCTGAACTCCTCGTCTTGCTGATGGATCAGCACATCGAGCACCTCACCCACCATGCCGAGATGGCTGCTGTGGCCTTCGAACTGCCGCTTGAGGTCCGCGAGATAGGTGGTTGCCGCATTCAGACGCCCGGCGAGCAGCCGACCGACATGAAATGCGATTTCGGGATTCGAACGGAGGAACGTTTCAGCGTCATCGAAGGCGTAGACGGTGATGGGCGTCAGCGCGCGCACCGTCGCGGTGTGTGGCCGATTCAGGAGAACGGACATCTCGCCGAACAAAGCCCCGGGCTCCTCGACCATGGCGACCTGCGTGTCACCCCGGAGCACCTCGACCGCCCCCGACCTCAGCACGTAGAGATGGCCGGACGTCTTGCCCTCGGGGAGCAGCACCCTGCCGGGCTCCAGTTCCAGCACCGGCGCGTCCTGGCACAGATCGAGGATCGAGGTCATGGCCGGAGCGTAACGCGCAGCCCCCACTTGTCAAACGGACGCCCGCGCACCGGTTTCTATTGGGCCGACAGAAAATTCTCCAAGAGCTGCTTCGCCGCTTTCTCGGCGTCGCGCTTCGGGTCCTTCTTCTTTTGAGTCGACTTCTCGTCCTTGGCCTTGGTGTTCTTGGACTGCGTGGCTTTGGGCTTGGCATCCTTGGGCTGCGTGGTCTTGGGCTGGGCCTCCGGTTCGACGGTTGCCTGGGGCGCGGGCGCAGCCTGCGAGCCGCCCAAGAGACCGCCAATCCCCTCGATCAGCGCGTCCTTGTTGACCTTGCCGTCCTTGATCACGTTCTGAAGCGCGCCGGTTTTGTCCTTATCCAAGCCCGGCAGCTTCGACACGTCCTTGCCGAACTGCTTGAAGCGCTGATACGCCTCGGCCGGGTTCTCCAGAATGCCCTTGATGTCCGGATAGATCTTGGGCTTCGCCCAGGGCCCGACGATCATCACCGGCACCCCGAGACCTTGCAGGTCCGACGTGCCGCCCTGGCCCTCCAACGAGGCCACGAGCTGCGGATCGACCTTGAGATTGAGGCGCTTGCCCGGAAGGTCGACCGTGCCCGCGCCCGTCATGCGCACGAGCGGCCCGGACAGATGCAGGTCCTGGGTGCTCGCCTGGCCCTTGGCGATCTTGAAGCTTGCACCGAGCGAGGCGAAGTCGGTCTTCTCGGCCTCGCCACCCTGCCAGCCTTCCACGATGCCCGTGCCGAGATTGCGGATCATCTTGGCGATGTTCACGCCGCGGATGGCGCCGTTGGTGAATTCGACATCGGCCTTGCCGTTCAGCGCCGACACGATCGCCCGCTGGCTCGCACCGCTTCCGCTGAGGTCAAGATTGATCGTCCCCCGGCCCTCCAGGTTCTGGAAGCCGGCCGCGTCTTTCAGGAAAGTGTAGCCATCGAATTTGGCGAGCGAGAGTTTGACCCGTTGCGCGGGCGTCTTGCCGCTGGCATCGACCGTGATCGCCGCATCGCCGCTGCCGCCATAGAGCTTGAACTTCGACAGCGTGGCATTGAGCTTGCCGCCGTTGAGCGCAGCCTCCACCGTGATGGGGCTGATCTTGATGTCGTCGTAGATCAGCTGCTCGGCGTTGAGATTGACCTTGCCGTTCACGAGCCTGAGCGGCGAGAAGTCGATCTTCTCGTTGCTCCACCCGGCGCCGGCCGTCTTGCTGCCGCCGCCACCTCCGCCGGCCCCGCCGCCGCCACCACCACCACCGGGCTTCGACTTCGGCGTACCAGTGAGCGCGTTGACGTCGAGCGTCTTCGTGGCGAGCGCCGCCAGGACATAGGGGACCTTGTTCGCCAAGTTGGCCTGCACCGAGCCCGAGAACACCGTGCCGCGTACATTGGCGCGCAAGGGATTCACAGTGACGAGATCGTCCTTGTAAACGGCGTTGCCGGCGAAGCTGTCGCGCCCCACGGTCGCCGTGAATTGGCTGAGCGTGACGGTATCGTCCTTGTAGACGGCGGTGCCGGACAGCGTCTTGTCGCCCGACTTGGCGCTGAACTGGCTGAAGGTGAGGACATCGTTCTTATAGCTGGCGGTGCCCTTGAGGCTCGCCGGGGCATCCAGCATGCCCGGCGCCTCGACCGCCAGGCTCACGGGCGCCGGTGCGCCATCCAGAAAATGTCCGAAATTCCCGATCGAGCCCTTCGCCTGGATGGCCTTGCCGTCGACCACGGCGCGCGTGTCGAACGACAAGGGCTCGTCGTAAGCCGGCAGGGCTGCGTCGAGGTCGAGCTTCTCGATGCGCTTGCCTTGCGTCTCACCGGAGGGGGGGAAGATCACCGTCCCGTTCTTGATGACGAGCTTGTCGAGCGACAGGTTCTTGAGCTTTTCGGCGACCGTGGCCGTACCGCCGCCGCCCGCAGGCGCCCGGGCTGCGCCATCCGCCGGCGGCGCCTGTTGCGTGGTCACCGTGGCGACAGGCTTGGGCACGGCGATGACCGGATCGATCAGCGTGACCTCGGTCATGCGCATCTTGCCGTCGAGCAAGCCCCGCAGCATCAAGCCGAATCTCAGGGTCTTAGCGGTGGCGAACTCCGCCTCGCTGCCCGTCGCCGGCTGGGCGACGCCCACATCCTCCGCGACGAGCTCCAGCGACGGGAACAGCGTGATGTCGACGGGCCCGCTGACCCTCAGTCGATACCCGGTGGTCGCCTCCACCTGCGCGAAGATCTGGTTGCGCACCTCTTCGGTCGAGATGAACAGCGGACCGATAAAGACGATTGCCGCGGCGATGAGCACGATGCCCATCAGGATCGAGAAAATGAGCCGCACGCGTCCCTCCCAAAGCCAAGTGCCGATTGGTTAACGAAATACAGCCGATTCCTGAAGTAAGGGCTAAGCCCTTCGAAGAATCCCCGCCTGTCTTGATCCGATTCTTGGCATTAGCTCCGAATTGAGGGGAAAACACGGCCACCTGCACGCCAGCGCTGTGGCGCCCGGGGACTTGCCCTGCGTGGGCTCGCCCCATACACCAAGGGTTGGCAGCCTGAACGGAGGCTTCAAATGCCGCGGCTTGTTCTCCTGCGACACGGCCAGAGCGTCTGGAACCGGGACGCGATTTTTACCGGCTGGACCGATGTCGCGCTTTGCGACAACGGCATCGCCGAGGCAAAGACGGCCGCGGCTCTGCTGAAGACCCACAATATCAAGTTCGACCAATGCTTTACCTCCTACCTGAAGCGGTCGGTCCACACGCTCCAGATCGTGCTGGACCATCTCGATCTGGACTGGCTGCCCGTGCAGCGCAGCTGGCGGCTCAACGAGCGCCACTACGGCGCCCTGCAGGGCTTGGCAAAAGAGAAGGTCCTGGCGGAGGTCGGCGAGGCGCAACTGCAGAAATGGCGCCGCAGCTATTCCATCCGGCCGCCTGCGCTGAAGGAGAGCGATCCCCGCTTCCCAGGCAATCAGGCGAAATATGCCCGCGTGCCCCATCGGCACCTGCCGCTCACCGAGAGCCTGGAGGACACCGTCGATCGCGTGCTGCCCTATTGGCAGGAGCGCGTCGAGCCGCTCCTCATGGATGGCCGCACGCCCCTCGTCTCCGCGCACGGCAACAGCCTTCGGGGCCTCGTCAAGTATCTCGACGGAATCTCCGACGAGGACATTCCACATCTCGAGATCCCCACGGGAAAACCGCTCGTGTATGACCTCGATCAAGGCCTGCGACCCGTTCGCAGCTTCTATCTCGAGGACGGGAAGGAGCCCCATGCGCTACCGAAGACGCGCGTGGCGGCCGGCTCTGCATAGACGGTATTGCGCATGAGCGATCCTGAGTTTGTCCTGCCGCTCTCTTCGCTCAGGCGCGGAGACGTCGCGCGCGTCGGCGGTAAGAATGCCTCGCTCGGCGAAATGATCGGCACCCTGAAAGACGCCGGCATCAACGTCCCCGGCGGCTTTGCGACCACCTCCGCCGCGTATTGGCGCTTCATCGAAGAGAACGACCTGCATCACCGGATCGCGCAAGCGATCGGCGCGCTCGACGCGGAGCTCGGTAATCTTGCGCATATCGGCGCGTCCATCCGTACGTTGATCCTCGAAGCGCCATTTCCCGCCGAGGTCGCGCAGGCCATCCGCGAGGCCTATGGCGACATGCGCGAACGCGGCGAGGGAACGGTTGCGGTCCGCTCCAGCGCCACGGCCGAGGATCTGCCCGAGGCGAGCTTTGCCGGCCAACTCGAGACCTATCTCAACATCGAGGGCGAGGACGCGTTGCTCGCCGCCTGCAAGAAGTGCTTCGCCTCGCTCTTCACCGACCGTGCCATCTCCTATCGCGAGACCCATGGCTTCGATCACATGAAGGTCGCGCTTTCCGTCGGCGTGCAGAAGATGGTGCGCTCCGACCTCGCCTCGTCCGGTGTGATGTTCTCCATCGACACCGAGACGGGCTTCCCGCGGACGGTCCTCATCACCGGCGCCTGGGGCCTCGGCGAGACCATAGTGCAGGGCATGGTCGACCCTGACGAGTTCCAAGTCTTCAAGCCACTGCTCGACGAACCCTCGCTCACGCCGATCATCCAGAAGTCGCTCGGCGCCAAGCGCCGCAAGATGATCTATGGCGGCGAAGGCGAGACCGTCCTTATCGACGCCAGCGACGAGGAGCGGGCCCGCTTCGTGCTCGGTGACGACGAGATTCTGACGTTGGCCCGCTGGGCCGCTCTGATCGAGACGCATTACGGCCTGCCGATGGACATGGAGTGGGCCAAGGACGGCGAGACCGGCGGGCTCTATATCGTGCAGGCGCGGCCCGAGACCGTTCAGTCGCGCCGCGAGGCGGGCGCGCTCAAGACCTACACACTGAAGGGGAAGGGAAAGCTGCTCGTTTCCGGCCTCGCCATCGGCGACAAGGTCGGTGCCGGCAAGGTCTGCCGCATCGACAGTGCCGAGAACATCGAGCAATTCAAGACGGGCGCGGTCCTGGTGACGAAGATCACCGATCCCGATTGGGTGCCCATCATGAAGCGCGCCGCCGCCATCGTCACCGACCATGGCGGACGCACGAGTCACGCGGCCATCGTCAGCCGCGAGATGGGCCTGCCGGCGGTCGTCGGCACAGGCAACGCCACGGAGGCGCTGGAAGACGGGCAGGAAGTCACCGTGTCCTGTGCCGAAGGCACCGAGGGACATGTCTATGAGGGCATTGCCGAAGTGTCGGTGACCGAGATCGACGTCACCCAGATTCCGAAGACCCGTACCAAGACGATGCTCAACCTCGCCAATCCGGCGGCGGCGTTCCGTTGGTGGCGGCTGCCCGCGGACGGCGTTGGCCTCGCGCGCATGGAGTTCATCATCTCCAATCACATCAGGGTCCACCCCATGGCTCTGATCGATTTCGACCGGGTCGAGGACGAGGCCGCGCGCAAAGCGATCGAACGGCTCACCAGAGGCTATGCCACCAAGGCCGACTACTTCGTCGACAAGCTTGCGCGCGGCATGGCCCGGCTCGCCGCGGCCCACTATCCGCTGCCGGTGATCGTGCGCATGAGCGATTTCAAGACCAACGAATATGCCGAGCTGCTTGGTGGCGCTGCTTTCGAGCCCCACGAGGAAAATCCGATGATCGGCTGGCGCGGCGCGAGCCGCTACTACCACCCCGGCTATCGCGACGGCTTCGGACTGGAATGTCGCGCCGTCGTCAAGGCCCGCGAGGAGATCGGCCTCTCCAACATCGTGGTGATGATCCCGTTCTGCCGCACGCCCGAAGAAGCCGACCGTGTGTTCGAGGAGATGGCGACGCACGGGCTCGTGCGCGGACGGAACGGCCTTGAGGTCTATGTGATGGCCGAGATTCCCTCGAATGTCGTCCTTGCGGAGGAATTCGCCAAGCGCTTCGACGGCTTCTCCATTGGCTCCAACGATCTCACCCAGCTCACGCTCGGCGTCGACCGCGACAGCGAGCGGTTGAGCAGCCTGTTCAACGAGCGCCACCCCGCCGTCACCGATACCATCGCCAGGCTCCTGGCTTCCGCGAAGAAGACCGGCACGCATACCGGCCTCTGCGGCCAGGCGCCGAGCGATCATCCCGAGTTCGCACGCTTCCTGGTCGAACACGGCATCGACTCGATCTCCGTCACGCCGGACAGCTTCCTGCGCGTAAAGGAGCAGATCGCCGCTACCGAGGCGGCAGCTAAGACGGATGGGTCGCGCTGATGGTTGTCACCCTCACGCCCAATGCCGCGCTCGACGTCTGGACGACAGTCCCGCGGCTTAGGAGCGGCACCAAGTTGAGATGCACATCGCCTCGCTTCGATCCCGGCGGCGGCGGCATCAACGTGTCCCGGGTGCTGCACCGGCTCGGCACGCGCACCGTTGCGCTCTTCGCGGCCGGCGGCAGGAGTGGCGACGAGATCGCGGCACGGCTGGACGCCGAAGGCGTTCCATCCGAGCGTCAGCCCATCGCCGCGTTGTCGCGCGAAACCCTCCATGTGCTGGAGGAGGAAAGCGGCGAGCTTTATCGCTTCGTGATGCCCGGACCGGCGATGACGGCCCGCGAGGGCGATACGTTCCTTGCGCGCCTGGATAAGCATGCCACGCCGGGGGATTTGATCGTCGGCAGCGGCAGCCTGCCACCCGGCATCGGCGCGGATTTCTGGGCCCGCGCCGCCGAGTTCACCAAGGCGCGGGGCTGCCGGTTCCTGCTCGATTCGGCGCATGGTGTGGAGCGCGCTCTCGAGACGGGCCTCTACCTCTTGCGCCAGAACCTCGAAGAGCTTCGCGCCGTCGCGGGCCAGAACGCCTCTTGGCCCGATGAGGTCGCCGTTTGGTCCGAACGGCAGATCGCGCGCGGCGCTTGCGAGGTCGTGGTCGTCACCAGCGGCGCCGAGGGCGCTCTGCTCGTCACCAAACACGAACGCGTCCGCCTCTCGCCACCTGAGGTGAAGATCAGAAGCGCGGTCGGCGCGGGAGACAGCTTCATGGGTGGGCTTTGCCTCGGTCTCGCCAGAGGCGAGAGCCCACGCGAAGCGCTGCGCCTCGCGGTTGCGACCGCGGCGGCGACCATGACCACGCCGGCGACGGAACTCTGCCGAAAAGAAGACGTGGACCGCGTGCTCGAGGAAATGGGCGCCACCGCGCCGCTCTAGCGGCACGTCATTTGTCGGCAAGCGCGATCACCCCGTCCCAGTCCTCCGCGACACCGCTTCGCGCGAGCGTCTCGGCGCGGGCGAGAAG
>CAYUTT010000073.1:0-8137 GCA_964447575.1 uncultured Methyloceanibacter sp. | reverse complement strand
TCGCCGTAGCCGCCGCTATGCCAAATTGGCCAGTTCTCGCGCATCTTGCTGCAATCGAAAAGGTCATCACACGCATCGTCCATTCGCTACTAGAAAGCCCAACGGTGGCTTCGTGCAGGAGTTCCAGCTGCGATTAATCGCGCAGTGGGGTAAGACGGTAGGAAAAGCACGCTAACCCCTAGCGGCGGTCACTCTTTTCTGCACTTTTTTACGCGCGGGCGGGTTCGGATCACGCTCGATGCGGCTGCTCAACCACTGATAGGCGCCTAAAGCTGTGAGAGACAGCATTGCCGAAATGAAAAGTGTAGCCGGGTAGATAGACTGGGAAATGTCGGTGCGGCTGGTCTTGAGGATCATCACCACCGCTTCAAGGCTCGCCACGATGACGATGATGCTTATGAGCTTCCTCAGGGCCCGCCGGGATTCGCGCGGCGAGCGCACGCGCTGGCTGAAGAGCTCTTCCTCAAGGATAAACTTCGAGGTCTCGATGATGGCGAAGCCGATGATCAGCAACCCGATACTGTCGAGAAGCTCGTTGATGGGGTCGGACGCGGTTGCCGTGCCGGCCAGGATCACCATGGCTGCTATGAAAACGCCAAACGACAGCAGCATCAGCGCCAGCGTGGCGATGGCGAAGTAAAACTCTGCGAAAGCTGTATGGCCGCTGCTAAAGGCCAAGTAGCTGCGGCCTATTCCATTCGCCCTGGACTTGTACTTTCAACGATCAAGCGAGGCTCTTGTTCCCAAAACCGCGCGATCGCTGCAAGCTGGGCACCAGAGACACCCGATTTGATGGCATCGATCAGCCTGCGGAGATCTCACGAGCGCCTTTTCGAACTCCCGCGCGGAGCGGTCGGGGCCGTGATCTTCTTCAGTTCCCTGTGGAACTCGTTACGGAGGCCGTGGAGTTCCGGCTGCAACAAGGGGTTTTCACAGAGCCGTCGGGCGTGTGGAGCCAGGAGCCGGCGCTAGAAGTAACCGAGAGGGCCCCATCCTGTGCACAGAAGGTCAAGTAGGGCTTAGGTGAAACGTCTCACCCACCGCGATGCCGGAAGCTTTCCAGGTATTGTTGGATTCGGCAAGCGATGCCATCCTGAGCTCCATACTGTGTTTCTTCTCCAGTTGGGACGCGCCGCATCCATGGCAATCTTTCTCAAGCGTTTTCTATTATTAGTCGCTCTATGGGTTGTGATCGCCTTGAACGACCCCGCATCGTGGGCGTTCGGAGCGGCCGCAGCCGGCCTGGCTGCTTGGCTCAGCCTAAGACTGCTACCCCCGCAGGGCCGTAGTGTGCAAATCGGCAAGGTTCTAAAACTTGTCCCGAGTTTCATCTGGCTTTCTCTCCTCGGCGGCCTCGACGTGGCCTGGCGGGCGTTTCATCCGCGCCTGCCTTTAAAGCCGGTCTGGATGCTCTATCCGGTGCGCACGCGTTCACCGGCTCTGCGCGTCTCTCTTGGCAACGAACTTAGTCTGATGCCGGGCACGTTGGCGGCCGGTAGCTGCGGCAGCGAAGCAATCTACGTCCATTGTCTGAGCAAGGACCAGCCGGTGGCAGATCAGATCGCCAGGGAAGAGCGGCGCATCGCCCAGTCGCTCGGCTTGTTACTGAAGGACGATCGTGGCTGACGTTCTGCAATTGATCGCGGCTGCCATGCTTCTCACGGTCGCCGCCGGCCTGATCAGGGTTGTCCGCGGTCCATCGCCCGCCGACCGTTTCATGGGGGCGCAGTTGGTCGGCACGGGCGGCATTGCAGTCCTGCTCTTGCTCGCAGCGGCAAGTCGGGACTGGGCAATCATCGACGTCGCGCTCGTGCTTGCATTACTCGCCGCCTTTGCCGCGGTTGGCTTCGTCAAGGCCGCGAGCCCCGATGGGGCGGGGGATCCAGAAGAGCAAGAGCCGGAATGAGCATTGCCGATATCGCGACATTGGTGCTGACGCTTGCGGGGCTGGCCTTCTACTTCGCCGGTACGCTCGGCCTCCTACGCTTCCCCGATGTGCATAGCCGGCTTCACGCCCTCACAAAGGCAGATAATCTTGGGCTGGGATTCGTTGTGCTCGGCCTGATCCCCCAGGTCGCCAGCGTCTGGCTCGCGCTCAAGCTCATCGTCGTTTGGCTCCTGGCTCTTCTCGCCGCGGCGACCGTCGCGCAGCTTCTCGCCCGCACCGCTCTCGCCGGCAAGCAAGGACCTTTCCCGGGGCACGACACATGAGCGAGCTTGGGTTCGATTTGGTTCTTTGCGGACTGATTATTGCCGTGGCGCTGAGCGCAGTTCTCGCGCGCGAGTTGCTCGCAGCGATCGTCCTGTTCGTGGTCTATGGCCTGTTGGCGGCCATTGCTTGGGTGCGTCTAGAATCGGTCGACGTTGCGTTGGCGGAGGCGGCCATCGGCGCTGGGCTGACCGGTCTCCTCCTGGTCGGCGCGGCAGCGCGCCTGAAGCATCGGACGGGCGGCCAGTTCATGCTGCCCCGCAGACTCAGACCTTCGCTTCTGCTTGGCGCGCAAATCATCGTCTGCGCCGGCTTTGGATGGTTGCTCATCGTGCTCGCCTGGAAGCTCGCTCAGGGCGAAAGCGGCCTGCAAGCGATCGTGGCGCAGAACCTTGAGGCCTCCGGCGTGTCCAATCCCGTGACCGCCGTGCTTCTGAATTTCCGGGCCTATGACACCTTGCTCGAAGCTATCGTGCTGGTTGCGGCGCTTGTCGGTGTTTGGTCGCTGACGCCGGACCGCTTCTGGGGCGGGGTGCCCGGGCCGAAGCTGCATGCCAGGCCGGACGGCGTGCTGGCCTATTTCGGCCGAATATTGCCGCTGGTCGGAATAATCGTTGGGGTGTATCTGCTCTGGGCTGGCTCGGACGCACCTGGGGGCGCTTTTCAGGCGGGCACTGTCTTGGCGGCAGTCTGGCTCCTCATCGCCATGGCCGGTCTGGTCGACGCGCCGTCGGCAACCGACCTGCGGGTCCGTCTGCTGCTCATTGCCGGACCGCTCTTCTTTCTGTTTGTCGGGGGTGTGGCTGCTGCCGCAGGCAGCTTTCTCGCCTATCCAGCGGGTTGGGAGAAGATTTCGATCCTCGCCGTCGAGACGCTGCTCACGCTCTCTATCGCCATGATTTTGATCCTCCTGGTGCTCGGTGTGCCGAGGCGCATGCCATGACGACCGCAGCGCTTTTTGCCATTTGTGGCGCCACGCTCATCACCATCGGCGCTTTCGGATTTTTTGCGCAGACCCATCTGTTACGCCGGATCCTCGCCTTCAACATCATCGGCAGCGGCGTCTTCCTCATGTATGGTGGGCTCGGCAATCGGCTGCCTGAGCTTGGCGCGGATCCCGTACCCCAGGCGATGGTCATCACCGGTATCGTCGTCGCTTTTGCGGCAACCGCCTTAGCAGTCACACTCATCGTCAGGCTGGTCGAGGAAACTGGGGAGCCAATCCTGCCGGGCGAGGAAGAGGACGATGGGTCCTCTGATCGCTGACCTGCTCACGCCCGAAGCGCCCTGGGTCGGATTCACCATCATCATCCCGCTCCTGGCGGCTCTGGCAGCGGTGCCGCTTGGCGATAGAGCGCGGCGGCTCGCCATACCGGTGGGGATTTCCGGTCTCCTGGTGGCTGTCCTCACCACGGCACAGGTCGCGGTCAACGGGCCGATAGAGCAGGCAATCGGCGGATGGGATGCGCCGCTTGGTATCCGCCTGCGCGTCGACGGACTGGCGGCGGCGTTCCTGCTCACCACCGCTTTTGTCACCACCGGCGTGGCGCTGTTCTCCCGCGGGATGTTCCGAGCGAACGACGACGCGCGCGCGCGTGCCGCCTATGCTTTCTGGCCGCAGCTCTTTTTCATGTGGGCGGCGCTCAACGCCGTCTTTGTCAGCGCCGATCTCTTCAATTTGTATGTCGCGCTGGAATTGCTGACGCTGACCGCGGTGGCGATGGTCGCGCTCGACGGCAAGGCTGAAACCCTAGCAGCTGCGATGCGCTATTTGCTTTTCGCCCTGTTCGGTTCGCTCGCTTATCTGCTTGGCGTGGCGCTGCTCTATTCCGTCTATGGCACGCTCGACATGCAATTGCTGCGCGAGACGATGACGGCGGAGCTCGACGTTCTTCTGGCCGGGGCGCTGATGACGGCCGGTCTCATGGCCAAAGGCGCGATCTTTCCCTTGCATGCCTGGCTGCCGCCCGCGCATGGCGGCGCGCCGCCCCCCGTCAGCGCCATGCTGTCCTCGGTCGTGACGAAGGCGTCGTTCTATCTGATCGCCAGGCTGTGGTTCGACGTGATGCCGATCATGGCGACGGAGAATTTCGTGCAGCTCCTCGGCGCGATCGGCGTGGGCGGCATTCTGATCGGCGCATTCATGGCGTTTCGCCAGAACCGGCTCAAGCTGATCATCGCCTATTCCACCGTCTCGCAGCTCGGCTATCTGTTTCTGATTTTCCCGCTGGCCGGCGGAGGCGGGGAGGCGCAACCCTGGTCCGCACCCGCCTGGACCGGCGGCATATTCCATGCACTCGCCCATGCGCCGGCCAAGGCGGCGATGTTCCTCGCCGCTGGCGTCTTCGTGCAGGCTGTGGGGCACGACCGGCTCTCCGGCCTCATCGGAATCGCCAAGCATCTGCCGATGGCAGCCTTCGCCTTCGCGCTGGCGGCAGTGTCGCTGATGGGCTTGCCCCCTAGCGGGGGCTTCACGGCGAAATATCTGCTGCTCACCGCGGCCTTTGCCAGCGGCCAATGGTGGTGGGCGGCGGCGATCCTGGGGGGAGGGCTGCTGGCGGCAGGCTATCTGTTCAGGGTCCTCAATCGTTTCCTATCCGAGCCGAAGACCCAGGCGACGGTAAAACCTGTGGCGCGCAGCAGCCAGTCGGTCGCGCTCATGCTCGCCGGGCTCTCCATCCTGCTCGGATTGGCATCGCTTGCGCCTTACGAGCTCTTGCAAATCGGGCGCACGCCTGAAGCGGCCGAGGGGCTGTCATGAGTCAGATCATGCCGCTCCTCGTCCTATCGACCTCGCTCATTCCCGCGCTGACGATATTTTTTCTAGGCAATAAGCAGCAGGGCCTGCGCACGACGATCAACCTTGCCGGCGCCATTTCCAAGCTCGCGCTCGTCACCGTGATGCTCGACGGCGTCGCGCGAGGCGTAGTGTATGAAATGCGGATCCCCCTTCTGCCGGGCTTTGATCTCTCGCTCCAGGCGGACGCGCTCGCACTTCTGTTTCTGACGCTGTCGGCATTGCTTTGGCTGTTGACGACGATCTATGCCATCGCGTATCTCGGCGATGGACCGCATCTTTCCCGCTTCTTCGGTTTCTTCAGCCTCTGCGTGGCGGCGACCACGGGCATTGCGCTGTCCGGCACGCTAATCACCTTCTTCATCTTTTACGAACTCCTGACGCTCTCCACGTGGCCACTCGTCGTGCATCAGGGGAATGCCGCGTCGGTCAGAGCAGGGCGCCTCTATCTTGCCTATACGATCGCCGGGAGTACGGCCCTGTTGATCGGTATTGTCTGGCTGGAGAGCCTAGTGGGTCCGGTCGATTTCATGACTGAGACGCCGCTTCAAGACGTGGATCCGGTCACGCTGCGCCTCATCTTCTTTCTCCTTATCGCTGGCCTAGGGGTGAAGGCGGCACTCGTGCCGCTGCATGCCTGGCTGCCCGCCGCCATGGTAGCGCCCGCACCTGTTAGCGCGCTCCTGCACGCGGTTGCGGTGGTGAAGGCCGGCGCCTTCGGCATCGTCCGGGTGATCTACGATGTCTATGGGCCGGCGCTTGTGCATGAGTTGACGCTCGGCATAGCGCTGGCCATCGTCGCTTCGCTGACGATCGTCTATGGCTCGATCCGCGCGCTGCAACAGACGAACTTGAAGCGCCGGCTGGCTTTTTCCACCGTGAGCCAGATATCATACATTGTCCTCGGCGCCAGCCTATTCAGCCCCTTTGCCGCGATCGGCGGGCTTGCTCATCTGGTGCATCAGGGCCTTATGAAGATCACGTTGTTCTTCTGTGCCGGTGCGTTTTCGAAGCGTCTGAAGGTCGAAAGCATCGAGCAGATGAACGGCATAGGCCGGGCCATGCCTTGGACCGCCGCGGCCTTCACCGTCGCCGCCTTGGGCATGATAGGCATCCCCCCGATCGCCGGCTTCATCAGCAAATGGTATCTCGGTATTGGCGGCATTCAAGCCGACCAATATTGGGTGCTGGCGGTGCTCGCGACGAGTAGCCTGTTGAACGCTGCCTATTTCCTACCGCTGATCTACCGCGCGTGGTTCCTCGGCGGTGAGGGCGCCGCTGCGTCGAGCGAAACTGAGCGACCGCTCTGGCTGATCGTGCCGCCGGTGCTCACCGGACTTGCCGCCTTCGCCGTCGGCGCGTTTGCCGGTCTTAGCTTCAGTCCGCTCAGTTGGGCCACGCTTATCGTCGGACGGATTTTCGGACCATGAGCGACATCGCCCTCATTCTGCTCGCGCTCAGCTTGGCCGTGCCGGTCGGCATGGCGCTGCTTGCGCCGCTCGTACGCGATCCGCTCCGGTTGCTTCCCTGGGCCGCTCTGCCTGGCGTCCTGGCGGCGGCCTTCGGCGTGATCGGCGAAACGCTCGACGTTCCGGTCCTGCTCCTCGGCGTCACGCTCCAACTCGATCGGCTGGGCGCGGTGTTTCTCGGCTTCGGCGCTCTGCTTTGGCTGTTGGCCGGCGCCTTCGCGCGCCATGCGCTCAGCACCACGCCGCGCGCCGGCTGGTTCGCCACCTTTTGGCTCGTGACCCTGGCGGCGACGCTCGGCACTTTCATTTCTGCCGATGTCGTTACCTTCTATCTGTGCTTCGCTGTGATGTCGTTCGCTGCCTATGGGCTCGTCGTGCACGAGCGCACGCCGGATGCACGACGGGCGGGGCGCGTCTATATCGTCCTTGTGGTGATCGGCGAGGCTGCGCTGCTAGCAGCCTTCATGCTGGCCGCCGCCGACGCTAACACCTACGATTTGGCGGGCATTCGCGAGCTTCTGGGCGTATCGCCCTGGCGTTCGTACATCGTCGCCGGTCTTCTGATCGGTTTCGGCATCAAGGCAGGCCTTGTGCCGCTGCACGTCTGGCTGCCGCTTGCTCACCCCGTGGCGCCGACGCCGGCCTCCGGCACATTGAGCGGCATCATCGTGACGGCAGGCATTTTCGGTCTGATCCGCTTCCTGCCGGCCGACGCTCCGCTGCCCTATTGGGGCGATCTGGTCGTCCTAATCGGCCTCCTCACCGCTTATTACGGAATTGCGGTCGGCCTCACGCAGTCGAACGCCAAAGTGGTCCTTGCCTATTCGACAATGAGCCAGATGGGCATCGTCGCCGCCGTGCTCGGCAGCGCCTTGTCCGTCACCGGAACCGCCGAGGGCGCGCCGGCGGCAACGCTCTATGCGATGCATCATGGGCTCGCGAAGGCTGGCCTCTTCCTCAGCGTGGGGCTGCTCGGATTGAGCGGTGCGTTCCGCCGCCCGGTGCTCGTCATTACAGGTTTAACGGCTCTAGCCATTGCCGGCCTCCCTTTCAGCGGTGGCGCGCTGGCCAAAACCGCGATCAAGTCCCCGCTTGGCGACGGCGTGACAGAATTTCTCGTAAGCCTCTCCGCTGTCGGAACGACGCTTGTAATGCTCCACTTCCTGTCACTATTGGCTCGCCTAAAGAGCGCGGAGGTGGATGCCGCGCCTGGCCTTCTGCTGCCCTGGCTAGGAACCGTGATGGCGGCGCTCGCCCTGACCTGGATCCTGTTCCCCGCGCTCAGCGGCGAGTCCTTGGCATACGCTTTCACGCCTTCAAATCTCTGGAGCGCATCCTGGCCTATCATGCTTGGGTTAGGCATTGCGGCCGTCTGGAGTCGGCTTCTCCGACTTGAATTGCTAAAGCTCCCGGCCGGGGATCTCGTCGTGGCCGGCATAGCCGTAAGCCGTGTTGTGGCACATGCCTTCGGGCGTATGTCGGCGCGTTTAGGCACTGTCATCGTCAGCCCGGACGAGGTCGCAGACCTCGTAAGGCCAACGGGTGCCCTACTGCAAACCATTGAGAGCGCGCTTGAGCGCTGGACGATTGCGGGGCCGATCCTGCTCATTGTCGTTGGTCTATTGATCCTGACACTTGCGGCGGGCTGACCGCCACTTCCTA
>CAYUTT010000072.1:0-8301 GCA_964447575.1 uncultured Methyloceanibacter sp. | reverse complement strand
GCGGGTGCGCACCCAATAAGAGCGTATGTGGCGCGCCGGAAGGCGCCTGCCGCGAGTCCCAAAAGGATCGCGGAGCCATTAAAGGATTTGCGCCTACCCGGCGCGCCATCCCCCTCTCAGATGAGGGGACCCTTTTTTGACAAACCTCGCGCGGGTACCGCGGCGGGAAGTTTCGGCCTGCCCTTGCTCTTGTGCGCCGTTCCCTCTATTTTCCGGGCACCGCGTGGGCCCAAGGCCGCGCAACAAGGGTGACGATGCAGCGCTTCGACCAAGAGATCGGCATGACGACGGGCGGCTCGCCGCGCGTTGCGGCCGTGTGCGCGCGCACCCGCAAGCTCCTCCTTAGACGCCCCTGAGCACCTTCGGTCTCGGCGCAAGGGCTGAGGCGGGCGTTCAGGGGATGGCAAGACAAACCCGCGAAGATTCAAGCGCCTCGCAAGTCATGCTAGACTGAGGCCAAAGGCTTTAAGGACGAGCACCATGGATTCCGACAGCAAGACCCCGAAAGGGCAGCCGCGCGACGAGAAGAACCGCGTGGTCATCTTCGACACCACCTTGCGCGACGGCGAGCAATGCCCCGGCGCCACCATGACCTACGAAGAGAAGCTGGAGGTGGCCGAGCTCCTCGACGAAATGGGCGTCGACATCATCGAGGCGGGCTTCCCCATTGCCAGTCAAGGCGACTTCGAGAGCGTGCAGGAGATCGCCCGCCGGGCGCGGAAATCGGTGATCTGCGGCCTGGCGCGCGCGCAAATGAAGGACATCGACACCTGCGCCGAGGCCATCAAGCCGGCCAAGCGCGGCCGCATCCATACCTTCATCGGCACCTCGCCGCTCCACCGCAAATATCAGATGGGCATCGACGAGGCGGAGGTGCTGGAGCGGGTGACCGCGTCGGTGACCCGCGCCCGCTCCTATACCGATGACGTCGAATGGTCGGCCATGGACGCGACCCGCACCGAGGCCGATTTCCTGTGCCGCTGCGTGGAGGCGGCCATCAAGGCCGGCGCCACGACGGTCAATATCCCCGATACGGTGGGTTACGCCACGCCGGACGAGTTCGCAGAGCTGATTCGCATGCTCCTCAAGCGGGTACCCGGGGCAGGGGACATCGTGTTCTCCACCCACTGCCACAACGACCTGGGCCTGGCCGTGGCCAACTCGCTTTCAGGTGTGCTGGCCGGCGCCCGCCAGGTGGAATGCGCCGTCAACGGGCTCGGTGAGCGCGCCGGCAATGCGGCCTTGGAAGAGATCGTCATGGCCATCCGCACCCGTACCGACGCCATGAAAGTCTGGACGGGCATCGACACCACCATGCTGACCCGGGCCTCCAAGCTCGTGTCCCGGGTGACCGCGTTCCCGGTCCAATACAACAAGGCGATCGTCGGGCGGAATGCCTTCGCCCATGAGAGCGGCATCCACCAGGACGGCGTGCTGAAGCATGCCGAGACCTTCGAGATCATGACGCCGGAAAGCGTCGGCCTGAAGGAGTCCTCGCTCGTCATGGGCAAGCATTCGGGTCGCCACGCCTTCCGCGAGAAGCTGAAGGAGCTCGGCTACGAGCTGGGCGGCAACGCCTTCGAGGACGCTTTCGTGCGGTTCAAGGCCTTGGCCGACGTGAAGAAGCATGTCTACGACGAGGACATCGAGGCCCTGGTCGATCAGGAGATCGCCTCTGCCCATGACCGCATCAAGGTCGTGGCGCTGACCGTGATCGCCGGCACCGGCGGCCCCCAGAAGGCGACCATCACCCTCGACACGGACGGCAAGCAGCAGATGTACGAGGCGACCGGCGACGGTCCCGTGGATGCGACCTTCCGGGCGATCCGCGCGCTGGTGCCTCACGAGGCACGCCTGGCGCTCTACCAGGTGAGCGCGGTGACCGAGGGAACCGACGCGCAAGCCGAGGTCATGGTGCGGCTGGAGGCGGACGGCAAGATCGCCACCGGCCGGGGCTCCGACACCGACACCATGGTCGCCTCGGCGCGGGCCTATGTCAGCGCTCTGAACAAGCTGCTTGCGCGCGAGGCGCGGCGGAAGCCGGAGACGATGCTCGCCTCGTGACGCCGATGTCATGAGCCTTTTGCGCGAAGAGGGCGGAGGGACTGGCCGGGGCGCCCGGCCGACTCTCCGTCCGCATCTGAGCGGGTCGTTTTAAGCCGCTCAAACGGAACGCGCCTGGCGCCTGGCCGCGCCGCTGCCGTCTCGGCGAAACGAGCCGCGCCATGAACGCGTCAAGCGGAGAGTTTTTTCGAAACGGGCCCGATGATGGATTGCTCGCCGCGAAGAATTGACGCAACATGGCTTCGCGCGAGGGCGGAGGCCGAACCCTTTGAACGGCCATGTTTTCTGCCGCTCGTCGTGTCCGGTAAGCGTTAAGGGCTCTCGCGCTGCGGCGAGCCGATAGGGGCTGGTGCATGTTCTGGCGGGTCTTGGGCTCTGTCTCGGCGGACATGGCCATCGACCTTGGCACGGCGAACACGGTCGTTTACGTGCCGGGACGGGGCATAGTCCTTGACGAGCCATCCGTGGTCGCCATCGAGCTGCGCGGCGAGGACCGGAAGGTGATCGCCGCCGGCCATGAGGCCAAAACCATGCTGGGGCGAACCCCGAGCAGGATCGAAACGGTCCAGCCGCTGCGCGACGGCGTCATCGCCGACTTCAACGCAGCGGAGGAGATGATCAAATATTTCATCCGCCGCGTGAACAAGCGCCGGCTGTTCGGCAGCCCGCGCATCATGATCTGCGTCCCGGCGAGCGCCACCTCGGTCGAGCGCCGCGCGGTGCACGAGGCCGGCCTTTCGGCAGGCGCGCGCCGCGTCTATCTGATCGAGGAGCCGGTGGCGGCGGCGATCGGCGCAGGCCTTCCCATCAAGGAGCCGCGCGGCTCGATGGTGGTCGACATCGGCGGCGGCACCACCGACATCGCCGTGATGTCCATGGGCAGCGTGATCTACTCGAAGTCGATCCGCACGGCCGGCAACGCCATGGACGAGGCGATCGTCAATTACGCGCGCTTCAAGCATCACCTTCTCATCGGCACAACCAACGCTGAGGCGATCAAGAAGGAGGCGGGCTCCGCCGTCGCCAAGGCCAACGGCACCCATGTCGCCGTTCTCCTTAAGGGTCGCGACATGCAGCGCGGGTTTCCCGCCGAGCTCACGCTCGGGCCCCATGAGATCGCCGATGCCTTGACCCTGCCGATCCAGCAGATCGTGGGCGGCATCCGCCAGGCGCTCGCCGACGTGCCGCCGGAGCTCACCGCGGACATTTGCGACGCCGGCATCTATCTCACCGGCGGCGGCGCGCTGCTCGAGAAGCTGGATGTCAGGCTGCAACAGGAGACGGGAGTAAAATTCAAGATCGCCGAGGATCCGCTGCGCTGCGTCGTCCGGGGGACGGGTATGGCGCTGGAGCGGCTCCACGAGATGACGGACCTTTTGATCAAGCCTTGAGTGGGCTTCAACAAGACGGGGAGGGGTCGTCGTTCGGACGGCCCGCGAACGAGGGGGCAGAACGCCGTTAGGCGTTCCTTGAGTGAACGCAATGCGCGAGCGCGGCTCACCATTGTTCCGGAGACACCGACCATCATCTTGGCGGACGCCGGTCGAGTTGCTCAGTTTCGGCCTCTATTTTCTTTGTGCGGTTTTGCTGGTCTTGAGCCGGATCGGCCATGGCGTGATCGCCGATGCCCGCGACGGCCTGGTCGATCTCTCCGCACCCTTGCTTGAGGTTGCCTCGCTTCCCGCCATCGAAGCCCGCCGCCTGGTCGAGCGCGCCCGCCTCTACGCCGACGCCTTCGACGAGATCGATCGTCTGAAGAAGGAGAATGAGGCGCTGAAGCAGTGGGAATGGCGCACCAAGCTGCTCGAGCAGAGGGTAACTCATTTGCGCACGCTGCTGAACGCGGTGGAGGAACCCGGTCTCAGCTTCGCGACGGGCCGGGTCATCGCCGATGCCCGCGGCCCGTTCGTCCGCAGCGCCCTCATCAATCTCGGGCGCAATGAGGGCGTGCGCATCGGCTACGCCGTCGTCAACGGCGACGGCCTCGTAGGCCGCACGGTGGACGCCGGCGATTCCGCGGCCCGCGTTCTCTTGCTGAACGACCTCAACAGCCGCATTCCGGTTCTGGTTGGGCCGGTTGGCGTGCGCGGGCTTGTCTTGGGCGACAACAGCGCCGAGCTCCAGCTCGATTTTCTTCCCGATGGCGCCAGGATCTATGCAGGCGACGAAGTCTATACGTCAGGCAGCGACGGCGTTCTGCCACGGGGCCTGCGCGTCGGCGCGGTCACCGGCACGCCAGGCGCCTTCAAGGTGCGCCCCTATGCGGAGCTCAATGCGCTCGATGCGGTGAGCGTCCTGTTCTTCGATACGCCGGCCTTGGTCCGCGCCGATCCGCCCGCCGAGAGCATACGCGCCTTGTCCGGTGCGCCTGTCGACCAGGCAAGCACGGCGACCGAGCGCCCGCCGCTACCGCTCGTATCGGTGAACGCGGTAACAGGGGGGCAAACGCAAGCGGAGCGATGACAAAGTTCCTGCCGGCCCTGTCTGTCTTGTTTGCCGTGATAGCGACCGCGGTGCCGTGGGGTTTGCCAGCCGATGCGACGTTCATTCTGCCGCTCGTCGTGGTGATGATGGTGTTCTGCTGGCGCGCGATTCCCGGCACGGCCTTGCCGCCGGCCGGGGCCGTGGGGCTCGGGCTTCTCGCCGACCTCATGAGCGGCGGGCCTCTCGGCTATTGGGCGCTCATGTGCCTGATCGGGGCAACCGTCGGCGGCCGGACAGGCTCGCTGCGCGAGGGCAGCGACCTCCTTCTGCACTGGCTCATCTGGACCGTTCTTGTCACCGTCCTCGCCGGCTTGGGCTGGCTGCTTGCCTCGGCCTACTATTTCCGCTGGATCGACTGGTGGCCGATCGCCCTTGGCGCGGTCGCTTCGATCGCGCTCTTCCCCGTCGTGGTGCACGGCCTGCTTTGGATCCGCAACGGTCATGTAGGACATGAGCGCAACGCGATTTTCCGGGGCGGCTCATGAAACTCCCCAGGATCGCGAATCTCGTCAAGCAGAAGCGGCCGGACTACGGACGCAAGCAGCGCTACCGCTTCTCCCGGCGCGCGCTTCTGCTAGGCGGAAGCCAAATAGGATTGTTCGGCCTGCTCGGGTGGCGCTTGCACCAGCTTCAGATTCTCGACTCGTCCGACTACCGCCTCCTGTCCGACGAGAACCGCATGATGGTGCAGCTCGTGGCGCCCGGCCGCGGCGCCATCTACGATCGCTTCGGCACGATCATTGCCGAGGACAAGGAAAATCTTCGCCTGCTCGTGCTGCCGGCCTTCTGCAAGAGCCTGCCCGGCACGCTCAATGCGCTGTCCAGGATTGTCCCCGTCTCGGCCGCCACGCGCGATCGCGTCATGCGCGCGGCTCGGCGCCAGAGCGGCTATTACCCTGTGCTGGTCGCCGAAGGACTGAACTGGCGCCAATTTGCTCTTCTCAACGTTCTCGCCCCGCAAATTCCGGGCTTGCGTACGGACCGCTCGGCCTATCGCCGCTACCACCATGCACGCGCCATGGCGCATGTCGTCGGCTATGTCGGCATGGCCGGCACTGCGGAGGTCGGCCTCGACCCGATGATGCGGCTGCCCGGCTTCCGCGCCGGGCGTACCGGCGTGGAGAAGACCTTCGACCGCGAGCTGCGGGGAAGCGCCGGCTCCGTTCAATACGAGGTCGATGTGCGCGGCCGCATCGTTCGTGAGCTCGGCTCGAAGCCGAGCACCAGGGGAAAGGACGTCGTCCTCACGATCGATCACCATTTGCAGACCGTGGCGCAGGATCGCATCAAGGAGCACCGGGTCGCGTCCGTTGTCGTGCTCGACGTCATCACCGGCGGGATTCTCGTCCTGGCCTCGACGCCGACCTTCGATCCCAACGTGGTTGCTTTCGACGTCGACGTTGAGCAGTGGCGCGAGATCGCCCGCAACCGGGACAACCCGCTGCAGAACCGGGCCATCCGCGGTCAATATCCCCCGGGCTCTACCTTTAAAATGGTCACGGCGCTTGCCGGTCTTTCCGCCGGCGTGATCGGCGCGAGCGAGACCATGCAATGTCCCGGCTCCTACGCCGTGGGGCGCAAGCGCTTCCGCTGCTGGAAGTCCCACGGCGGCGGCATCAACCTGCATGAAGCCATCAAGCAGTCTTGCGATGTCTATTTCTACGAGACGGCGAAACGGGCGGGCATCGATCATCTTGCTGTGGTCTCGCGCGAGTTGGGTCTTGGCCGCACCTACGATTGCGGGCTGGCGGGAGAGATGCCGGGGCTCATTCCGGATCAGGCTTGGAAGCGGGCTAAGCTCTTCGAAGCCTGGTATACGGGAGAGACGGTGGTTGCCGGCATCGGCCAGGGCTTCGTGTCGACGACGCCGCTTCAGCTCGCGGTGATGACAGCGCGCATCGCGACCGGCCGCGCCGTGTTGCCGAAGCTGGTGATCGCACCGAGCCATCTGGTCGAGCCGTTCCCGGCCTTGGGTTTCGATCCCGTCCATCTCGAATGGGTTCGCCATGGGATGTTCGGCGTGGTCAACGAGCAAGGAGGCACCGCGGGCCGCTCGGCACTCAAGATCCCCGATCGTCCCGACCTGCAGATGGCCGGCAAGACCGGCACCTCCCAGGTGATCAGCACACGCAATGAGCACAAACTGCCGCCTTACGAGCGCGAGACGCACGCGTTGTTCGTTGCCTATGCGCCTGCGCATGCGCCACGCTACGCCGCGGTCTGTGTCGTCGAGCATGGCGGCGGCGGCTCGCGGACGGCGGCGCCGATCGTCCGCGACGTCATGACCGAAGCTCTGCTGCGCGATCCTGCGAGTCGGCCCGCCTTTGTCGCCAGTGCTGAAGATGCGGCACCGGCGGGGCTCGCGGCTGCGGAACCTGCACAATGAAGATGCTGTTCGCAGAGGCGCCGGCGCCGAAGCTCGACCTGAGCAAGAAGCTGCTGCTGCTGAACTGGCCGTTCCTGCTGCTGGTGACGGTGCTAGCGCTGGTCGGCGCGGCTTCCCTCTATTCGGTGGCGGGTGGCACGCTCGATCCCTGGGCAAGCCGGCATGTGGTGCGCTTCAGCCTGGGGCTTGCGCTCCTCTTCGCCGTTGCCTTTTCAGACATCCGCTGGTGGCTGCGCGGCGCCTATCCCCTCTACCTCGCCGCGTTGCTGCTGATGGCACTCGTGCCGCTGATCGGCGTGGAAAGCGGCGGCGCGAGACGCTGGCTCGGCTCGGAGGAGTTCAGCTTCCAGCCGTCGGAAATGATGAAGATTGCGCTCGTGCTCGCGCTCGCCCGCTACTACGCGTGGCTGCCGCCGGAGAAGATCTGGCGGCCCGACGCCCTGATACCGCCCATTGTCATGATCGGCGCGCCGATTCTGCTTGCGCTTGCCCAGCCCGACCTTGGCACGGCCGCGCTGTTCGCGATCATCGGCGGCGGTCTCCTGTTCCTCGCGGGTGTGAGCTGGTTCTACTTCTTCGGTGCCATCGCCGCGGTGATCGTGGCGCTGCCCCATGCCTGGGAGAAGCTGCACGACTATCAGAAGGAGCGGGTGCTGACCTTCTTCGACCCCGAGCGCGATCCACTTGGCTCCGGCTATCACATCCTCCAATCGAAGATCGCGATCGGCTCCGGCGGCGTCGCCGGCAAGGGCTACATGCAAGGCACCCAGGCTCAGCTCAACTTCCTGCCCGAGAAGCACACCGATTTCATCTTCACCATGTTCGCCGAGGAGATGGGCTTCATCGGCGCGATCTTGTTGCTGGCGCTCTACCTCTTGGTGTTGCTCTTCATCGGCTATATGGCGCTCAGATGCCGCAGCATGTTCGCCAAGCTGGTGGCGGCCGGCATCGGGCTGACGCTTTTCGCTTATGTCTTCATCAACGTGGCCATGGTCACCGGTCTCGTGCCGGTTGTCGGCGTGCCGTTGCCGCTCGTGTCCTATGGCGGCACCTCGATGCTGACCATGATCGTGGGGCTCGGTTTTGTCCTTAACGCCCATGTCAACCGCAAGGTGACGTTCCGCCCCGGGGAGATCAGGCCCTTGTGGTAGCTTTCCCATCGAGCCATCTATGGGGAAAGGCAAACTGGACAGGCCGTCCGGGGCAATGCTAAGGGGAGCACCCTCGGGGTTTCGATGCCCCGGGGCCGGGTTCGGCGCTTCCTTGAGAAGGCCGCACTCTGAGGGCGCATAGCTCAGGTGGTAGAGCAGCTGACTCTTAATCAGCGGGTCCAAGGTTCGAGTCCTTGTGCGCCCACCAACAAATCA
>CAYUTT010000071.1:0-8334 GCA_964447575.1 uncultured Methyloceanibacter sp. | reverse complement strand
CCGACGCCCATGAGGTAGCGCGGCTTGTCCTCGGGGAGGACAGCGGTCGTGATGTCGACCATGTCGAACATGGCTTGTTGTCCTTCGCCGACCGCGAGCCCGCCGACCGCGTAGCCGGGGAAGCCCATGCCGATCAGCGCACTTACGCTCTCCTCGCGCAAATCCGGATAGACGCTCCCTTGCACGATGCCGAACAAGGCCTGACCCGGGGCGCTCATGCTTTCGAACGCCGTCTTCGACCGCGCCGCCCAGCGCATGGAGAGATCGAGCGAGGCCTTGGCCTCGTCACGGGTCGCTGGATGCGGCGTGCATTCGTCGAGCACCATCTGGATGTCGGCGCCGAGCAGACACTGAACTTCAATGGCCCGCTCCGGCGTCAGCTCGATCGTGGCGCCGTCGAGATGGGACTGGAAGGTGACGCCCGACTCGGTGATACGCCGGAGCTTCGCCAGCGACATCACCTGATAGCCGCCGCTATCGGTGAGGATCGGCTTCTCCCAATGCATGAACTTATGCAGTCCGCCGAGCCGCGCCACACGCTCGGCGCCCGGCCGCAGCATCAGATGGTAGGTGTTGCCGAGAATGATGTCGGCGCCTGTCGCCGCCACATCCTCCGGGAACATGGCCTTCACCGTGGCACCGGTGCCGACGGGCATGAAGGCCGGCGTGCGGATCGCTCCGCGCGGCGTCGTGACGATGCCTTCCCGGGCGCGGCCGTCGCGCGCTTTTACCGCGAAGGAGAAGGTCTCGGTCATGTCCGCACCGCCGGGCTCAACAGGCACGCGTCGCCGTAGGAGTAGAAGCGGTAGCGCCGCGCGATGGCATGGTCATAGGCGCGCTTCATGGTCTCGAGCCCCGAGAACGCGGCGACCAGCATGAACAAGGTCGAGCGCGGCAAATGGAAGTTCGTCAATAGGCGATCGACGAAGCGGAAGCGATAGCCCGGCGTGATGAAGATATCCGTCGCGCCAGCGAAGGGCTTCAAGGTCCCGTCCTCGTCCGCCGCGCTCTCGAGAAGACGCAAGCTCGTCGTGCCGACAGCGACGATCCTGCCGCCGCGCGCCTTTATCGCGTTGAGCGCGTCGGCCACGTCCGCGCGGATCACGCCATGCTCCGCGTGCATCCTGTGGGCTTCGGTATCCTCCGCGCGCACGGGCAGAAACGTGCCCGGCCCCACATGCAGCGTCACGAACAGCCGCGTGATGCCACGCGTGTCGAGCGCCTCCATCAGCGCTTTCGAGAAATGCAGCCCTGCGGTCGGCGCCGCCACGGCGCCCTCCTCCTGCGCGAACGTCGTTTGGTAGTCGCTGCGGTCGCGCTGGTCGGGCGCGCGGCGGGACGCGATATAGGGCGGGAGGGGCATGGCACCCAGTGTCTCGATGGCATCGTGCAGCGCCGGGCCGCTCAGATCGAAAGCGAGGGTTACCTCGCCGTCGGGGCCCCTCGCCTCCACCGTGGCATCGAGTTGCCCCAGCGCGCACGCATTGCCGCTTTCGCCGAAGCTGACGCGGTCGCCCGCTTCGAGCCGCTTAGCAGGCCGCGCCAGCGCAAGCCAGCGATGCGCGCCGAGCCGCTCGATCAGCGTGACCGATATTTGCGCTTTCGCCTCCCCCCGCGTGCGCACGCCGCTCAGCGCGGCGGGAATGACGCGCGTGTCGTTGAACACGAGTGCGTCTCCCGGCTGAAGCAGCGCAGGCAGATCGGTGATCAGCTTGTCGGCCACAGGGTCCGGCGCGCCAGGCGTCACCACCAGCAGCCTTGCCGAGTCGCGCGGCACCGCGGGCCGGAGCGCGATCAGCTCCTCCGGCAGGTGGAAATCGAAGAGATCGGTGCGCAACGGCGGAGGACGGCTAAAGCAGCCGGACCATGAGCGCGCCGACCAGCACCAGCACGGCACCGCCCACGCGGCCCAGGCTAAGCTCCCGTTCCATCAGCTCGAACAGGCCGAACCGGTCGAGCAGGAGCGCGGCGGTGAGCTGGCCGGCGATGCCGAGCGCCATCACGGCGGCGATGCCGATCTTGGGTGCGAGCACGAGGCTGACGGTCACGTAGAGCGCGCCGAGCAGGCCGCCGCCGAGCAGCATATAGAGCGGCATTGTCCCCAGCGCGCCGAGATTGGTGCTGCTCCGCGCGAATAGGAGCGTGAGCACGATCAGCAGGACCGTGCCCACGCAGAACGACATGGTCGCGGCGGCAATGGGATGGCCAAGGCGGGACGCGGCCTCGGCGTTGATGGGCGCCTGCAGGGCGATCATCGCGCCGCCCACAAGCGCAACCAGCGTAAACAGCAGACCCGTCCACGCCATGGTCGTCCCTCCTTGTTGCATCGCTCGAGCCTTACGCGTCGGCCGCGATCTTCGCCGAATGAATCTTGTCGGGGCTTGCCGGGGGCTCGCCGCGATTGATCTTGTCGACATTCTCCATGCCTTCGATCACCCGGCCCCAGACCGTGTATTTGCGGTCGAGGAAAGTCGCGTCGTCGAAGCAGATGAAGAATTGGCTGTCGGCGGAGTCCGGAGACTGCGCCCGGGCCATCGAGACGGCGCCGCGCGTATGCGGCTCGGCATTGAACTCGGCGGCAAGCTTCGTACCCGAGCCGCCGGTGCCGGTGCCGGTCGGGTCGCCAGTCTGGGCCATGAAACCTTCGATCACGCGGTGGAACGGCACGCCGTTATAGAAGCCCTGGCGGGCCAGCTCCTTGATGCGCGCCACGTGGTTCGGCGCGAGGTCTGGCCGCATCTCGACCACGACGTCGCCCTTGCTGGTCTCGAGAATGAGGGTGTCTTCGGGATTGGCCACGGTGCTGGGCCTCCTTCTTGCTGTCGGGTTCCGGTTATTGCTCGATAGTGGCCTTCTTGACGTAGTCGAGCTTAGGAAAGTCGGTGACCAGATAGGCGTTGCCTTCCGTCTGGACGCGCCCTTGGTCGGGGCCCTGCCCGCGCGGGGCGCCCTCGCCGTAGCCCTTATAGAGGGACTCGACCACGTCCATGCCGGAGACCACCTGGCCGAACGGCGAGAAGCCTTGGCCGTCGAGGCCGGCATTGTCGCCGAAATTGATGAAGACTTGCGTCGTGCGCGTGTTCGGCCCGGCGGTGGCGAAACTTACCATGCCGCGCTGGTTCGATTCCTTCACCTGATCGTCGGGGATGCGCGCCTCACGCCAGACGGCCGACAGGTCCGGATTGCCGCTGATGCCGAACTGCACCATGAAGCCGTCGATCACGCGGAAGAAACGCGCGTCGTTGTAGAACCCGTTCTTCACCAGATTGTAGAAGCGGTCGGCGCCGTTGGGCGCCCAGTCGCGATGCACCTCGATGACGAAGGTGCCTTTGCTGGTGTCGAACTTCGCCTTGTAGACAGCGGGTGCCTTCTCGTTGAGCGATGCCGGGTTGCCGAGATTGGCGGCCTTGGCCGGTGCTTGGGCGCCAAGCGCGCCAAACGACAAGAGAGCGGCAAAAAGGACAATGGCCCTGATGGTCATGGGGTCTCCTCGCGAGTTTTATGCCTGTTATGCGGTGAATTTCTGCTTGAGGGCCGACGCGACGACGGGCGGCACGAAGGTTGAAACATCGCCGCCCATTGCGGCGATCTGACGGACGAGGCTCGCCGCGATGTGGCGCGTGCCGGGCGACGAGGCCAGAAACACCGTCTCGATCTCCGGCGCAAGGGCGGCGTTCATGCCGGCCATCTGCATCTCGTAATCGAAATCGCCCGCGTCACGGAGGCCCCGGATGACAACGGTGGCATAGGCCCTCTTCGCCGCATCCACCGTGAGGCTATCGTATGTCGTGACGTCGAGGCCAAGGCCGACATCCTTGGCCACAGGGGACAGGACGTCGGCTGCAAGCCTCACCCTCTCCTCGGCGGAGAAGAGCGGATGCTTGTCATGATGGGTGCCGACGGCGATCACCAGCCGATCGATGAGATGGGCCGCACGGCGCACGATATCCACGTGGCCGAAGGTGACGGGATCGAAACTACCGGGATAAAGACCAACGCGCATTGCCGCCCACGCTCCTGGCGCTTTGGGCCTGTCCCAGATGCGCCTTGCGGGCTCTTCTAGCCGCGTGAGCGTATGATCGGCAAGGCCACACGACGCCATGCACCCTGCGGGCCGCACAGATGCAAGAAAAAGGGCCCGGCGCTGCGCCAGGCCCTCCCCACCCCAACTCTCTTTATTATTTGATCGGTATTGAGGCGGTCTGAGCGCCGTGTCCAAAAATGTCGCTGAGATTGAAGCGATAACCGAATCCGGCCGAGAAGATCCACGGATCGATATCCGCCTTGGCCGTCACGCCGGTCCCGTTCCAGCTGATGTCGGTGTCGAGCCAGGTCTTCTTCACGTCGGCGTTCAGATACCAGCCGTTGCCCATCGCGATATCGAGGCCGGCCTGGAGCGTGAAGCCCACCGCGTCGTCGATATCGACGCTGCGCGCGCCCAGCCGGTTCTGGCCCACGCTCTCGTCGAAGAAAGCGATATATTGCAGGCCTGCGCCGACATAGGGCTTGAACTTGCCGCCGCTGTTGAAATGGTACTGCGCGGTGAGCGCCGGCGGAAAGATCCAGGTCTCGGCGATCTCTCCGAGTCCGGCGATGGCGCCGGTACCCTTGATCTGATGCTTGGCGAAGCAGCAGAACAGCTCGACCGCCAGATTGTCGGTGAAGAAATAAGTGAGCGTGGTGGCGGGAATGACCTCGTCGCTGACCTCGGCGTCGGCGCCGCGAATCCGCGAGCCGCCCGCATAGACGCTTGCCTCGGTATCCGGAACAACGCCCGTGACCAGGCCCCTGATCATGAAATTCCCATAGTTGTCCCCGGCCAGCGCCGGTAGGGACGCACACGCCACGCCGGCCGCGATGGCAAGCCGCGCCACGACACCTGTCCCGAATCTGCTCATGTCTCATGCCCCCTTCGTCCGCGGGCGGCCGACTCCGGTCCCGCTCCTTGTCTTGCGTATTGTTGGGACGGCGGATCGTCCGGCTCCAGCACCGATCGGCCGAAGGGGCTGACGGAAATCAGCGGTCGGCGCATCCGCCACTCACTGTTGCGGCGGAGCCACGGTTTTTCTTGATTTGGGTCAAATCGTTGCGAGCCTCGTGCGCGGCCGGTCACGATGCCGCACCGGCTCCAGATTGATCGATATCAAGGCGCCCTCCCCCCATTCGACGGACTGCTTGCCGTCGTGACGGCAGATTCTATTCGCGGGGGGAGACGGCCCTTGAGCATGACGACCGGCTTGACGACAGGGGACACGTCGCGACGGGCCGATCCCGCGCACGCCGAAGCCAACATGCCCGTATCGCCTGGAATCCCCGCCCCGCTCGTCGCTCAAAGCGCGACCGTGCGCACGCGCCGGGGCCAGGCCATCGCCCTGACCTTCGACGGCGGCGAGGCGGCCTTCGTGGTGCGCTCCGGCATCCTGATGCTGACCGTGACTCTGCCGCAGGACCTGCGCCAAGTCGTGGCCCTCTATTATCCAGGAGACGTGCTCCGATCCGCCTTCGGACCCCCAGCGGCCGCCTCGCATCTTTCTGCCGTCTCGGCCGGAGAGGTCCTGCGCCTCCGCTGGAGCGCCTTCGCGGGGCTTGTGGCCTCCGATCCCGAGATCGGTCGCTACTACGCGGATGCGGTGGCGGCGCAGACGGCGCGGCAGGCCATCCATATGGCGGCAGTCGGCCGGCTCGACTGCCAGCAGCGGGTTGCGACCTTCCTGACCGAGCTCGCGCTGCGCACGGGCATGCGTGCCCCCTGCGGCGGAATCGATTTTGCGATGCCGCTCAGCCGCAGCGAGATGGCCGACTATCTCGGCCTCAACGCCGATACCCTGTCGCGGACCATGTCGCGCTTGCGAGGCTTGGGTCTCGTGAGCCATCCCGAGCGGCACCGCGTCCTGGTGCGCGACTTGGAGGCGCTCGCCGCGCTCACGCCGGCCGCTCCGTCTCTGCGCGCCTTGTGCGAAGCGCCTTAGTCCGGATCGACGAGGGTCTCCTCGCCTTCGGCACCGTTCCCGTTCTCTTCCGGAATATGCTCCACGGAGACCACGCGCTCGTCCTCCGCCGTGTCGAATACGATCACGCCTTGCGTGGAGCGGCCCATGATGGAGATGCCGTCGACCGGCACGCGGATGAGTTGGCCGCGGTCGGTCACCAGCATGATCTGGTCGCTGTCGTCGGCGGGGAAGGAAGCCACGAGCTTTCCGTTCCGCTGATTGACGATCATGCCGATGATGCCTTTGCCGCCGCGCCCCGACACGCGGTACTCGTAGGCGCTCGACCGCTTGCCGTAGCCGTTCTCCGAGACGGTCAGCACGAACTCCTCGAGCGCGCTGAGCTCCGCGTAGCGTTCGGGGCTCAACACCACGGCCTGCTCGCCTTCGGACTCGGGCTCGATGTCGGGCTCGTAGTCGGTGCCGCCGCGGCGGACGATATTCGCCTGGCGCACATAGGCCGCGCGCTCGGCGGCCTCCGCCTCCACATGGCCGAGGATCGCCATCGAGATCAACTCGTCGTCTTTGTCGAGCTTGATGCCGCGCACACCGGCCGACTCGCGGCCCTTGAACACGCGCACATCGGCAACGGGGAAGCGGATGGCCTGACCGTCGCGCGAAGTCAGGAGCACGTCGTGCTGCTCGCTGCAGACCTGCACGCCGACGATGTGATCGCCCGTATCGAGCTTCATCGCGATCTTGCCGTTCTGGCGCACCTCGATGAAATCGGAGAGCTTGTTGCGGCGGACGCTGCCGTAGTTGGTGGCGAACATCACGTCGAGCTTCGCCCACGAGCTCTCGTCCTCGGGGAGCGGCAGAATGGTGGTGATGATCTCATCCTTCGCAAGCGGCAGCAGATTGACCAGCGCCTTGCCGCGTGCCTGGGGTGCCGCCGCCGGCAACCGCCAGACCTTCATCTTGTAGGCCATGCCGCGCGAGGAGAAGAACAGGACGGGCGTATGCGTGTTGGCGATGAAGATGCGGGTGACGAAATCCTCCTCCCGTGTCGCCATGCCGGCGCGACCCTTGCCGCCGCGGCGCTGGGCGCGATAGGCGGAGAGCGGCACGCGCTTGATGTAGCCCTTGTGGGACACGGTAACGACCATGTCCTCGCGCTGAATCAAGTCCTCGTCCTCGACCTCGCCCATCATTTCGAGGATCTCGGTCCTGCGCGGCGTGCCGAACTCGTTTTTGATGGCGAAGAGCTCGTCCTTGACGATGCCGACGATGCGGGCGCGGGAGCGCAAGATCTCCAGGTAGTCCGCGATCTGGTCGCCGAGCCCTTTCAGCTCGTCGCCGATCTCGTCGCGGCCGAGCCCCGTCAGCCGTTGCAGGCGCAGATCGAGAATGGCGCGGGCCTGCTCCTCGGATAGGCGATAGGTGCCCTGCTCGGAAACCTTGTGACGCGGATCTGCGATCAGCTCGACCAGCGCCACCACATCCTTCGCCGGCCAGTCGCGCGCCATCAATTGCTCCCGCGCCGTGGCCGGATCCGGGGCTTTCCGGATCAGCGCGATCACCTCGTCGATATTGGCCACGGCGATGGCCAGCCCGACCAGGACATGGGCGCGGTCCCGGGCCTTGCGCAGGAGGAACTTGATGCGGCGCCCGACGACCTCCTCGCGGAAGTCGGTGAAGGCGCGGATCATGTCCTTGAGATTGAGTATCTCGGGCCTGCCGCCGTTCAGCGCCACCATGTTGCAGCCGAACGTGCTCTGGAGCGGCGAAAAGCGATAAAGCTGGTTCAGCACCACGTCGGCCATGGCGTCGCGCTTCAGCTCGATGACGACGCGCATGCCCTGCCGGTCGGACTCGTCGCGGATATCGGCGATGCCCTCGATCTTCTTCTCGCGCACCAGATCGGCGATCTTCTCGATCATCGCCGCCTTGTTCACCTGATAGGGAATCTCGGTGATGATCAGCGCCTCGCGCTCCTTCCGGACCGTCTCCGAGTGCACGCGGCCGCGCATGAGCACGGAGCCGCGCCCCTTGTGATAGGCGGAGCGGATGCCTTGGCGTCCGAGGATCAGGCCGCCGGTCGGAAAATCCGGGCCCGGCACGATCTCCATCAGCTCGGACACGTCGATGGCGGGATTGTCCAGATAGACAATGCAGGCGTCGATCACCTCGCCGAGATTGTGCGGCGGGATGTTCGTCGCCATGCCGACGGCGATACCGCCGGCGCCGTTGACGAGCAGGTTCGGGAACTTGGCCGGCAGGACCACCGGCTCCTTCTCGCGGCCGTCGTAGTTCGGCTGGAAGTCGACCGTGTCGTTTTCGAGGTCGTCGAGGAGCGCCATGGCCGGCTTCGCCAAGCGCACTTCGGTGTAGCGTTCGGCCGCGGGCG
>CAYUTT010000070.1:0-8426 GCA_964447575.1 uncultured Methyloceanibacter sp. | reverse complement strand
GCTGCATGCGGCCGTCGTCGAGCTGATCGCGCTCGATGACGCGGAGATCAAGTACTCCACCGTGCAGAACTGGTATCCCGGCGACGCGCAAGGGAAGGGCGGCGTCTACAACTTCGTCACCAAGCGCGGCGATTGCCGAGGCCACCGCTCCAAGATCTCCTGGACGCAAGTAGAGACCGGCTCGGCCATCACCTGGAAGTACCCGAGCTGCATCCTGCGCGGCAACGGCTCCCGCGGCGAGTTCTATTCGATTGCCATCTCCAACGGCCACCAGCAGGTCGACAGCGGCACCAAGATGATCCACCTCGGCAAGGACACGTCGAGCCGCATCATCTCCAAGGGCATCGCCGCCGGCTACTCCAACAACACCTATCGCGGGCTTGTCTCGGCGCACCGCAAGGCTACGAACGCGCGGAACTTCACCTGCTGCGACTCGTTGCTCATCGGCGACAAATGCGGGGCGCATACCGTGCCCTATATCGAGGCGAAGAACGCGAGCGCGACCTTTGAGCACGAGGCCACAACTTCGAAGATCTCCGACGACCAGCTGTTCTACTGCCTGCAGCGGGGGCTGTCGGAGGAGGAGGCTGTGGCGCTGATCGTCAACGGCTTCGTCCGCGACGTGCTCCAGCACCTGCCCATGGAGTTCATGGCCGAGACGCAGAAGCTCATCTCGATCAGCCTGGAGGGCAGTGTTGGGTAGAGCATCGATCGATCATGACCTGGAGGCCATGACCCGCGATCAATTGATCGAGGAAGTGAAGCGACTGCGCACGGGAATTCGGGAGCATCGCGACTCGAGCGGTCATGATCTTTGCTGGCACCATCCTCAGCTCTGGGGGCTCTTGCCGGAAAAGACCGACCCGTTGCCGGTCGTCCCGCCGTGGCCTGAGTTTCTCGCCGGCTGCCTCCGGTACCGCAAGTCGCTCGATGGTGCCTTACCCAAACGGGTCGCGTCCGTCGGGCCTTACGAAGGCGAGAAGCGCAACAAATAGAGCGAGCGCAATAGTCAGACTCACTAGCCTAAGGATTGGAAAGAAGCCATAATGCTTGAGATCAAGAACCTCCATGCCACTGTCGACGGCAGCGAGATCCTGAAGGGTGTCGACCTCACCCTGCCCGCGGGCGAGGTGCATGCCATCATGGGCCCGAACGGCTCCGGCAAGTCGACGCTCGCCTATGTCCTCGCCGGCAAGGAGGAGTACGAAGTCACAGAAGGCTCCATCACCTTCAAGGGTGAGGATTTGCTCGCCATGGAGCCGTCCGAGCGTGCCGTGGCCGGCGTGTTCCTCGCCTTCCAATACCCGCTCGAGATACCGGGCGTCGCCACCATGACCTTCCTGCGGACCGCCGTGAACGCCGTGCGCAAGGCCCGCGGCGAGGAGGAGCTCTCCACGCCGGACTTCCTGCGTGTGGTGAAGGAGAAGGCGAAGACCCTCAAGATTGACGTGGAGATGCTGCGGCGGCCGCTCAATGTCGGCTTCTCGGGCGGCGAGAAGAAGCGCAACGAGATCCTCCAAATGGCGCTGCTGGAGCCCGCGCTCTGCGTCCTGGATGAAACCGACTCGGGCCTCGACATCGACGCGCTTCGCATCGTCGCCGACGGCGTGAATGCACTCCGCAGCGAAGAGCGGTCCATGCTCGTCATCACCCATTATCAGCGGCTCCTCGAATACATCGTGCCGGACCGCGTGCATGTGATGTCCGCAGGGCGGATCGCCCGCTCAGGCGGGCCCGAGCTTGCGCTCGAGCTGGAGAAGTCCGGTTACGCCGAGTTCGGCGGCGAAGCCACGGCAGCGTAAGGGGACGCAAGCATGGAGCTGTCGGTCCAGCAATTCCGCACCAAGGCCGAGCAGGAGCTGCTCGATCTCTACACGCGGGCCGCGCAGGCGTTGCCCGGCGCGGCCAATCCCTTCGTCGCGGCGTTGCGCGAGAAGGCCATCAAGACCTATGCGAGCCTCGGACTCCCGCATCGGCGCATCGAGGCGTGGAAATACACGGATTTGCGTGCGCGCCTCGACGAGATCCCGCCGCTGATTGCGCCGCTCGGCGCGCGCGTGGGCCCCGAAGAGCTTGAAGCCGCGCTGGGCGAGGCCATTGCCGCTCTGCCCGCCTATCGCCTCGTGCTCGTCGAGGGTGAACTTCGCGTCGATCTCTCGGACATGTCGGATTTGCGCGAGGCGGGTGTCGAGGTCGGCGCACTCGCGCATATGCTGGAAATGCCGCCCGAGTGGCTGAAATCCGCGCTCGCCCAAGCCAACCCGCGCGACGACGATGCGGTGCTCGCCCTCAACACCGCGCTCATGACGGGCGGCGTGGCGCTGCGCCTGCCCGACGGCCTGACGCTAGAGAAGCCGATCCATCTCATCCAGCTCGATGGTGGCGGCGATCCCGCCACGATGGTCACCCGGAACGTAATCGTGGCCGGAGAGGGTGCCTCCACGACGCTGCTCGAGAGCTTCGGCAGCCTCGGCCTGAAGGGCCTTCAACGGAACGCTGTCACCGAGGTGATGGTCGGCGACAAGGGCGTCATCCGTCACATCAAGCTGCAGCGCGAAGCCCCTGAAACGATTCACCTCAATGTCTGGCTTGCCAATATCGGCGCCGATGCCCGCTACAACGCGTTCCAGCTTTCGGCCGGGGCGGCGCTTGCTCGCAATCAGATCTATGTGCGCTTCGACGGCGAAAATTCGGCAACGGACGTCTCCGGCGCGACGCTGGCGCGGGGCAAGCAGCATTGCGACACGACGCTGGTCGTCGAGCACCTCGTCCCGGGCTGCGAGAGCCGCGAGCTGTTCAAGCTCGTGCTCGACGACGAGGCCCGCGGCATCTTCCAGGGCAAGATCATTGTCGCGCCCGATGCGCAGAAATCCGACGGCAAGCAGATGGCGCAGGCGCTCCTTCTGTCGGAGACCGCCGAGTTCGACTCAAAACCGGAGCTCGAGATTTTTGCGGACGACGTTGTTTGCGGCCACGGCGCCACGTCCGGCCAGATCGACGAGGATCTGTTGTTCTATCTGAAGTCCCGCGGCCTGCCTGAGGCGGAGGCCCGCGCGCTTCTGATCCAGGCCTTCGTGGGCGAGGCTTTCGAGGCTGTGGACGACGAAACCTTGCGCGAGGCGTTTGCAGCTACCGCCGCCGCTTGGCTCGGCGCGCCGGCGGAGTAGGGAGGGCGGCCGATGACCATCCTCACACCCTCGGCCAAGGACCTCCGCGCCATGGGTGGAGCCTTCGACGTCGAGGCGATCCGCGCCGACTTTCCCATTCTGTCCGAGACGGTTCACGGCAAGCCGCTGACATATCTGGACAATGGCGCTTCGGCGCAGAAGCCGCGCCAGGTGCTGGAAGCTATCCAGCAGGCCTACGCGCACGAATACGCCAACGTCCATCGCGGGCTGCATCACCTATCTAATCTCGCCACCGCGAATTTCGAGAAGGCGCGCGGCAAGGTGCGAGCCTTCCTCAATGCGCGCGCCGATGAGGAGGTCGTCTTCACCCGCAACGCCACCGAGGCCATTAATCTCGTGGCGTCCTCTTTTGGCCGGCCACGGATCGGTGCGGGCGACGAGATTCTCCTCACCATCATGGAGCACCACTCCAACATCGTGCCGTGGCACTTCATCCGCGAGCGCCAAGGCGCGGTCCTCAAATGGGCCCCCGTGTCAGATGACGGCGAGTTCCTGCTGGACGAGTTTGAGAAGCTGATCGGCCCGCGTACCAGGATGATCGCCATTACCCATATGTCGAACGTGCTCGGCACGATTCTCCCGGTAAAGGAGATCGTGCGGATTGCGCATGCGCACGGCATTCCGGTGCTGGTCGACGGCGCACAGGGCGCGGTCCATCTGCCGGTCGATGTCCAGGACCTCGATTGCGACTTCTACGCGTTCACCGGCCACAAGCTCTACGGCCCGACCGGCATCGGCGTGCTTTACGGCAAAAGGGAGCTTCTGGAGGAGATGCCGCCCTACCAGGGCGGCGGCGAGATGATCGGCTACGTCACCACCGAGGAGGTCACCTACGGCATACCGCCGCACCGCTTCGAAGCGGGCACGCCGGCCATCGTCCAGGCCATCGGCCTGGGCGCCGCGATCGACTACGTGGAAAGCATCGGCCGCGAGCGCATCAAGGCGCATGAGGACGCGCTCCTCGCCTACGCCATGGAGCGGCTCGGAAAATTGAATTGGCTCAGGATCTTCGGGCGCGCCCCCGACAGGGGCAGCATTATTTCCTTCGAGGTCGAAGGGGCTCATCCCCATGATGTGAGCACAATTCTCGACCGTTACGGGGTCGCGGTGCGGGCCGGCACCCATTGCTGTGAGCCGCTGCTGGCCCGATTCGGCGTGACCTCGACATGCCGTGCCTCATTCGCCATGTATAATACGTTCGAGGAAGTCGACCGGCTCGTGGATGCGCTCCACAAGACCCGTGAGATGTTCGCTTGAGAGAGTGGCCGACATGATCGAGGAAACACAAAGGAACGACCGCGAAGGCTCACCCGACGACATTTCGCCGGGTATGACGCAGTCCGCGCCGGGTCACGTGCAGACGCCATCCGAGGCGCCGGCCCCGGGTAAGCCTGGCGCCGCTCCCGAGCCTGCCGAGATCGAGGAGCACGGGCCCTCGTCGCTCTTGCCTGACGAGTTCGAGCAGCTTCGCGGCGATCTCGTCGCGGCACTCAAGACCGTGTACGACCCCGAGATACCCGTCGACATCTACGAGCTTGGCCTGATCTACAAGATCGACGTCGACGATGACCGCAATATCGAGATCGAGATGACCCTAACGGCCCCTGGCTGCCCTGTGGCGGGCGAGATGCCGGGTTGGGTCGAGAACGCGGTGGGCGCCGTCCCCGGGGTCGGCCAGGTGAAGGTCAACCTCGTGTTCGATCCGCCTTGGGACATGTCCCGCATGTCCGACGAGGCGCGGCTCGCCTTAAATATGTTCTAAAATTCAGTCTCTTGAACGATCGAGCAAATCGCCCCAAGTTTCAGCTATGACCCAACGCCCACGTCCCCAAGTCATGCGACTTACCGAAGCCGCCGCGGAACGCATCCGCGCGCTTTCATCCGCCTCCGGCAAGGAGGTCGAGGGCGTGCGCATTGGCGTGAAGAATGGTGGCTGCGCCGGCATGGAATACACGATGGAATACGCGGACCAGCGCGGGCCTCACGACGAGGTCGTGGAGGACAAGGGCGTCAGGCTCCTGATCGACCCTACCGCCGTCATGTTTTTGCTCGGCACCGAGATGGACTATCAGGTGGACCGGATGCGCTCGGGTTTCGTGTTCAACAACCCGAACCAGACGAGCGCCTGCGGCTGCGGCGAATCCGTGATGCTGAAGCGTGCCGATGAGGCCGAGCCTGAGGCCACCGAAGCCTCGGAGTAGGCCAACATATAACTCTTGTCATTGCCCGGCTTGACCGGGCAATCCAGTAACCGACGCCCTCTCCATAACGAAGACCAGGGATTACTGGATGCCCGCTTGTGCGGGCATGACAGACTTTGGAGTAGGAGGGGAGAGCCGCCTATGGCACGCGCACTGGGCGCATCATGAAGGCGGGCACATGATCGCCCATGCCCTGTTGCTTGGTGCGGGGAGCCTCGGGCCGTTTGGGCCGATCCTGCGGGGACTGAGCCTGGGCTGGCTTCCGCACTTGTGCATTTTGGGGTTGGTGCCGCGTGTCCTTGCGGCGATCATCCCGTGCTTCGGGAGAATGGCCGTTTCCGCTGGACGCCGCATGGGGCGCTGGAGGCTCGCTGCGCCGTGGCGGCTTCGCCTCGCCTGAAGCGGCCGGGACCCGTCCGCCACCACTCCGCGAGCGGCCGCCACGCCGGCGGCCCCGTCCATTGCCGCGATCTGAGGCTTCGGCCTCGGCCACCTCTTCCGGGAGAGGGGCTCCGTCGACCCAGGAGATTTCCTGGCGCAGCATCTTCTCGATCGCCTTCAGCGCCTTGTAGTCCTTGGGCGTCACCAGCATGGCGGCGAAGCCCTCACGGCCCGCGCGGCCCGTACGGCCGATACGGTGCACATAATCTTCGGGATGGATGGGAACGTCGTAATTGAAGATGTGGCTCACAGCCGGGATGTCGAGGCCGCGGGCGGCCACGTCGCTCGCCACGAGAAAGGCGATTCCGCCGGCGCGGAACGCGTCGAGGGTCGCCGTGCGCTGACGCTGGTCCATGTCACCGTGGAGTGCGCCGACGTTGAAGCCGTGCCGCTGAAGCGACCGGAACACAACGCCGACATCCTTCTTGCGATTGCAGAAAATAATGGCGTTCTTGACGTCCACTTCGCGCATGAGCTCGCGGAGGGCTTGCCGTTTCGAGGCCGGATCGTCGGAAGCCTTCTTCAGGCGCTGCACGATGGTGGCGGCGGCGGTGGCTGGCGGCGCGGCTTCGATACGTTCGGGTGTGTGGAGAAAATTGTCGGCGAGACGTTTAATTTCGGGCGGCATGGTCGCCGAGAAGAATAGGGTTTGCCGCGTGAAGGGGAGTTTCTTGCAGATGCGTTCGATGTCGGGAATGAAGCCCATGTCGAGCATCCGGTCGGCTTCGTCGACCACCAGAATTTCAATGCCGTTCAGGAGAAGCTTGCCGCGTTCGAAATGATCGAGCAGGCGGCCGGGTGTGGCGATCACCACATCGGCACCGCGGTCGAGCTTACGGTCCTGCTCGTCATAAGACACTCCGCCGATCAGAAGCGCCACGGTGAGCTTGTGGCTCTTGCCGAGAAGCTCGAAAGCCTCGGCCACCTGAGCGGCCAGCTCGCGCGTCGGCTCCAAAATCAGCGACCGTGGCATTCGGGCCCGGGCGCGGCCCCGCTCGAGACGGGTCAGCATGGGCAGCACGAAGGATGCCGTCTTGCCGGTACCGGTCTGTGCGATACCGAGCACGTCGCGGCCCGTGACCGCGATAGGGATCGCTTGGGCTTGGATTGGGGTAGGGGTCTCGAAGCCTGCCGCGGCAACGGCTGACTCGACTTTGGGGCTTAGGCCAAGATTAGAAAAGCTCATGCGTTAGCAAACATACCGCGCGGGCCCGAAGCTCACGCGCATCTTCTTTCTATTAGCGCAAAGATTTGCTGCTACGATTCGGACGCCTTATGCAAGACACCATCGAAGCATTACGGCCTTATGACCGTGGATCATTTCACACTCACATAGGCGGCATGAGTTAAACGCGCAAGGGGCAAATGCACGCAGAGCCAGGGTAAACGGCAGAAAAACCGGCTTTCCGGGCCGCTCAGGCCGGTTTCCGTAAACAGGCGGGGTGGGATGGGCACGAAAGACTATGCCGACGTAGCGGTCAGGCCGCCGCTGCTGTTCATTGGGGCGCTCGCGCTCGGCTCTGCTTTGAGCCGGTACCTGCCGATCGGCCCGGGTCTCGCCAAGCCGAATGGGCTTGCCCTAGCCGTGGGCCTCCTCTTCGTTGCGGCCGGCTTCGCTCTGGCTATCGCTTCCGTGCGTGCCTTTCGCCGTGCGGGCACGAACGTGGTGCCGGGACAGCCGGCAACGGCGCTCGTCACCGAAGGCCCCTACCGCGTCACGCGCAATCCCATCTATATCGGCTTCGTGCTCGTCTATTTCGGTCTCTCGATCGTGCTGACGAGCGTCTGGATCCTGGTCCTCCTTGTCCCGGTGCTGGTGATTCTGCAGCGCGGCGTAGTGCTGCGGGAGGAGGCGTATCTAAAGCGGAAGTTCGGCGAGGCCTATCGGAGCTATGCCGCGCGCGTCCCACGCTGGCTCTGATCTAGATATCCAGCGCTTCGGGTGCGGCGAATTCGGCCCGCTCCTGGATAAACTTGAAACGCGCCTCCGGCTTGTTGCCCATGAGCTGATCGACCAGCTTCGTCGTGGCGCCGCGGTCTTCCTCGATGTCGACGCGGAGCAGGGTGCGGGTGCTGCGGTTCATAGTCGTCTCTTTGAGCTGCTTCGGAAGCATCTCGCCCAAGCCCTTGAAACGACTCACGTCGATCTTGCCGCGCCCGTTGAACTCGCTCTTGATCAACGCATCCTTGTGCGCGTCGTCGCGGGCATAGAGGGTCTTTGGACCCTGGCTGATGCGGTAGAGTGGAGGGACCGCAAGATAGAGATGCCCGTTCTCGACGAGCCCGTGCATCTCCCGATAGAAGAAGGTGATCAGCAGGGAGGCGATATGCATGCCGTCGACGTCGGCATCGGTCATGATCACCACCTTTTCGTAACGCAGATCCTCCTCGCGATAGCGCGCGCCCGTGCCGCAGCCGAGCGCCTGGACGAGGTCGCTCAAGAGCTGGTTGTCGGCGAGCTTGGATGAGCTCGCGCTCGCCACGTTGAGAATTTTGCCGCGCAAGGGAAGCACGGCTTGCGTCGCGCGGTCGCGCGCCTGCGTGGCCGAGCCGCCCGCGGAATCGCCCTCGACGATGTACAGCTCGCTCAGGGCCG
>CAYUTT010000069.1:0-8479 GCA_964447575.1 uncultured Methyloceanibacter sp. | reverse complement strand
CGCTATGACAGGGCCCCTCCGAAGCGACATGCTCCAAAAGTCAGGCGAAGATCCCAAGAAATCCGAGAATGTCCTCGTTCTGGTGCGGCACGGCCAGAGCGAGTGGAACCGCCTCAACATGTTCACCGGCTGGAAGGACGTGGGCTTGAGTGAGGAAGGCGTGTCTGAGGCCCATCGCGCCGGCCAGCTGCTCAAGGACGAGGGCCTCCGCTTCGACAGCGCCTTTGCCTCCACGCTGAAGCGCGCCCACAACACGCTCGACATCATTCTGGAGGAGCTCGGCCAGGGTAAGCTACCCATCGTCAAGGCCGCCGCCCTGAATGAGCGCGACTATGGCCAGCTTGTCGGCATCAACAAGGAGGAGGCGCGCAAGCGCTTCGGCGCAGAGCAAGTGCATATCTGGCAGCGTTCCTACGACATCGCGCCGCCCGGGGGCGAGTCCTTGAAAGACACCGCCGCGCGCGTTTGCCCCTTCTTCGAACGGTGGGTGGTACCCGAGTTGCAAGAGGGCAAGAACGTCATCGTTGTCGCCCACGGCAACTCGCTCCGCTCCCTCATTATGGAGCTCGACAAGCTCTCCCCGGAAGAGGTGAAGGAGTATCAGCTCGCTACCGCCACGCCCGTGATCTACCGCCTCAATGCCGATGGCACCGTGGCGGAGAAACGCGACCTCGCCGCCTAGATCGCGTTCGGACTGCGAGTCTCGCGCAGCGCCGAGGAAAGCGCGGCAGCGAAATCTTCGCGTTCCGGATCGCTGAGAAAGCTTCCGAACACGAGCCGCTTGCCGTGGCTCGTGAGCGACATCTCCGACGAGCGACCGACCCGCTCGTCGAGGCTGAGCCGCACCCAATAAGGATTGAAGCTCCAGCACTGCGCGCGGCCGTTCGGCGCGACCCGCGTCACCGTGAGCGAGTCCGGGCTCAGATCGATGGTCTCGTAGACCCGTAGCGCCCGGAAGTTGAGCTTGAAGGCGATGTAGATCAGCGCCACGTCGAGCCCCATGAAGCCCAGCACCGGCCACGCGCCCATCAGGTAGAACATGAGACCGGCGCCAAACGAGACGAGGCTCACAGCCGCCATGAACACCATGAAGCCCTTCGGCCCGAGCGAGCGGTGGGGCGCCAGCACGGCACGGAACAGCGGGTCTGGGCCGGAATGGCCTTGTGAAGCGGTGGACTGCTCTGCCATAGCAAGGAAGCTAATACACTCCTGGCGGGTGACAAGGGACTGTGACCGTTCAGCTCAAACGCGCAAAGCTCGCGAAAGCTCCACACAGCGGCAAAAAGGCGCCCGGCTCTAGGCTCACCCAGGCCCAGATAGACGAGCTTTTTGCACGATTCCAGGCACGCGATCCCGATCCGAAGACAGAACTCGATTACGAGGACCCATTCACTTTGCTGGTCGCGGTGGTCCTGTCAGCCCAGGCCACCGACACCTCCGTCAATCGCGCCACGCCCGACCTGTTCAGGATCGCCAACACGCCGGAGAAAATGCTCACGCTCAGCGAGACGGGCCTTGCAGACAGGATCAAGACCATCGGTCTCTATCGCAACAAGGCGAAAAATCTCATCGCCCTGTCGAGGAAGCTCATCGAGGAGCATGGAGGCAAGGTGCCCGGCACGCGCGAGGCGCTGGAGACGCTTCCCGGGGTGGGCCGCAAGACGGCGAACGTCGTACTGAACGTCGCCTTCGGCCAGCCCACCATCGGGATCGACACCCATGCCTTCCGCGTGGCGAACCGCACCGGGCTCGCGCCCGGCAAGACGCCGCTCAAGGTCGAGGAAATCCTGAACCGCATCGTACCGGAGCGCTACAAGCACAATTGCCATCATTGGCTGATTCTGCACGGCCGCTATGTCTGCAAGGCCCGTAAACCCGAATGTTTCCGCTGCATCATTGCGGACATCTGCCTGTTCAAGCCGAAGACGCCCCCGCCTGCCGTCTCGACCTGAGTGACCACCTATGGTGGTCTCTATGACCGCCTTCAACCTTAGTGGATTCGCCCCATCTTCCTGAGGGGGACCCGCGACCGCGGGAGGGGGGAATATTGTGACACGCGTACCTGCCCTTTGGTGCTGGCCGTGCTCGCGGCCGGGCTCGTGGGATGCACCACCACGCAGAAGGTCATGAGCGGAGCCGCCGTCGGCGGCGGCGCAGGCTTCTTGCTCGGCGGTCCGATCGGCGCGGCCGCAGGCGCCGCTGTCGGCGCCGTGGCGGTCCCCGTGGCGACCTCCAACTAACTCTCGAGCTAGGGACGCAGCTCGGCAGACGCCGGCCGTGACAGCGGCGCGCCGGGCTTGGCTGCAAGCCGCTTCCATATCCTGACCATGAAGCCCGTGGCGAAAAGTGGCGTCACCAGGTTCAGGATCGGCACAGAGGCAAGCCCGGCGATGATAAGCCCGCACAGCAGCACCGTGAGCCGATTCGCCCGGCGTACGCGCTTCGCCTCAGCCGCGCTCACATGGCGCATGGCGGCCAGCTCGAAATACTCGCGGCCGAGCAGATAGCCGTTGCCGAGATAGAAGGCCACAAGATTTACGCCCGGAACGAGCAGGAGGAGGAGCGCGATCATGTTCACCACAAGCACCAGGAGAAAGAACTTGATGGCGAACCACACGGAGCGCGCGATCGGCAACTCTTGTCCCGGCGGATCGTTTGGGAAGTTCGTCCGCTCCACCGTTGCGGCGATGTCGTCGAGATAGAGGCCGGCGATCAGCGAGGTTACCGGCGGGATCAGGAAGATTGACGCGGCGACAAGCGCCAGTCCGCCAAGCCATTGGATCGCGGTCATGATCCAATCAGGCCAGGCGACGAAATAGGTGAAGGACCACTGCACCGCGACGATCAGCAAGGCCAGAAGCGCGATAGTAAATCCCACGCATTTCCACAGCACGGCGCGGAAAGGCGGCGTGAACAGCTCCTCGAAGGCTTGACCTGCTGCGGCGAGCATGACGTTGTCCCTTGGCTATCGGCCCGGCCAATATAAGGAGGCGGGCGTGCGACTCCAGCGCGAGCCGAGCGCCGAGTCTTGAAAGAGAACGAGGGACCCGCGATCAATGGCTGAAAAGATCTACGACGTGGTCGGCATCGGCAACGCTATCGTTGACATCATCGCGCGCTGCGACGAGGGCTTTCTCACGAAGCATGACCTCGACAAGGGTTTCATGCGCCTGATCGATGCCGAGGATGCTGCGCGCCTCTATGAGGTCATGGGCCCCGCCATAGAGCGCTCCGGCGGGTCGGTGGCAAACTCGATCGCAGGCCTCGCTTCGTTCGGCGCGAAATGCGGCTTCATTGGCCGGGTCGCTGCTGATCAGTTCGGCGGCATCTTCCGCCACGACATCCGTTCGCTCGGCATCGCCTATGACACGGAGCCGGCGACAGACGGCGCCCCCACCGCACGCTGCCTTGTCCTGGTCACCCCCGACGGGGAGCGCACCATGAACACGTTTCTCGGCGCGAGCGTGGACTTTACCCCCACCGACCTCGACGCCGGTCTGATCGGCGCAGCCAAGATCGTCTATCTGGAGGGCTATCTGTTCGACAGGGACGCAGCGAAGTCCGCCTTCCGCGAAGCGGCGAAGCTCGCCAAGGCGGCGGGTGCCAAGGTGGCGCTCACGCTCTCGGACCCGTTTTGCGTCGATCGCCACCGCGCCGATTTCCGCAAACTCATCAAGGAGGGGGCCGATATCGTCTTCGCCAACGAGAAGGAGATCACCGCGCTCTACGAGGTCAATTCCTTCGACGAGGCGGCGGATGCCGCCCTCCGGGACTGTGAGCTGGCGGTTCTGACCCGTTCCGAGGCAGGATCCGTAATCGTCGGGGCTGGTGAAACGACGGAGATTCCGGCCGATTCGATCGCCAAAGTGGTGGACGCAACCGGCGCGGGCGATCTTTACGCCTCGGGCTTTCTGTACGGGCTGACCCAGGGCTTGCCAGTGGCCGTCTGCGGGCGCCTCGGTAGCCTCGCCGCGGCCGAGGTCATCTCCCATATTGGCGCAAGGCCCGAAACGAGCCTGGCCAAGCTCGCCAGGGAACGGGGCCTCCTGCCCTAGCGGGAAGGCCCTGCCCCCAGACTTGTTGCCGAACTGCCACGCAAGGACAAAATCTTCTTACGGGGGCTAAGGATAGCTCCTGCCGGCAGCGATTCCCCTGATATGTTGTCCACAACGCTTCGATGCGCGCTGGGGGCCCATACATGTCGAGATCGTCCTATCTACTTGCGGCAACGCTGCTTGGCGCTGCGGTCCTGGCCCAGCCTGCGGCGGCCCAGGACTTTACCACCGCGACTTTTGGCGGCACGACGATCTGGGCCGGCGGCGGCGTCCAGTTTCTTTCGCTTCCCGATATCAAGTTCACCGGAACGGGCGGCCTTGCGAACTTTCGCCGGCAGAAGAACACCGACAGCGATTGGCTCGACTTTGGTGGCGCGGCAGGCGGCGGCATCGAGACGGCCCTCGGCTGGTGGGGCGGCTTTCGCGTAAGCGGCTCGGTGGAGGGCTTCTGGTCCAGAGTCGAGGACGACCACACGACCCGCTGCAGCGGCGGACCGACATTCTGCGTGGTCGTCGACCCGGCCGGAGGCGTGGCTTCGCTTTCGAACGCTTTGCGCACCAAGACCGATCGCGAAGCTGACTATTGGGGCGGCCAAGTGGAGCTGAAGTTTGCGCACGCCCAGCCGAGCCACGTGAAGCCCAACGTCTACCGCAACGACTATTTCATCGTGGGCTTCGACGTCCGCGGCATCGACCAGGACAACAGGCTTCGGGGCCATGACGGTCCAATCCAGGTCTTCGATTACAGCGAGACGCTCGATACGACCTATTACGGCGGCTATATCGGCTTCGGCGGCGAGTACAGCTTCGGTTTCCTCCCGATAATCGGCGAGGCGCTCAAGGGCAGCGGCGGCTTATACGATCGGCTCGGCCTGCGAACCTTCCTTGAGGTGAAGGCTGGTCTTTATGACGCCCAAACCGAATATCGCGGCCATATCGAGTATCCGTTCGCGGCGTTCGGGTCGAGAATTTCCCAATCGAATGACGAACTCGCCTTTATCGGCTCGGTGTCGCTGGAGACTCGGAAGCAAATCGGCACACGCACGAGCCTGTCGTTGTGGACGGACTACGAATACATCTCCTCGGTGCCGCAGATGAAATACGCCGGTCCCAACGGCCCGACGCGGATCGATGACGACGATGTTTTCGCGACCCGCACGATGCTTAGGCTCAATATCGGGCTGGGCTCCCAGCAGCTCTATCCCGAACAGTACTAGGCCTAGTCAGAGCTTTCTCAGCGCGACGCTCTCCACCGCATGATCCTCGCCCTTGCGCAGGATGAGGTCGGCGCGCCGGCGCGTCGGCAGGATATTCTCTTTGAGATTGATGAGATTGATGGACCGCCAGATCGAGAGCGCCGTCTCGCGCGCTTCGCTTTCGGAGAGTGTGGAATAGCGGTGAAAGTAGGAAGCCGGATCGCGGAATGAGGTCTGCCGCAACCGCAGGAAGCGTTCCACATACCAACTCTCCACCAGCGCTTCGGCGGCGTCGATGTAGATTGAGAAATCGAAGAAATCCGACACGAAAGGAATGGCCTCGCCGTCGCTCGGCAGCGTCGCGGGCTGAAGCACGTTGAGACCCTCGACAATGACGATGTCCGCCTGATCGACCGACAGGACTTGATCGGGGAGCACGTCATAAACGAGATGCGAGTAAACCGGCACCTCGACCTTGGCCTTGCCCGATTTCACATCGGCCAGGAAATCCAGCAGCCGCGCCAGATCGTAGCTCTCGGGGAACCCCTTGCGGTTCATCAGCCCGCGCTCTTCGAGCACGGCGTTGGGAAACAGAAAGCCGTCGGTGGGGACCAACTCGACCCGCGGGTGGCTCGGCCAGCGCGCAAGGAGCGCCTGGAGCACCCGCGCCGTCGTGCTCTTGCCTGCGGCCACGCTGCCGGCAAGTCCGATCACAAACGGCATCTTGAGGTCGCCCTTGCGCAAGAATCGCTTGGTGTCGCCATGCAGATCTTGCAGGGCCTCGACATAGAGATTGAGCAACCGGCTCAACGGCAGATAGATCTCAACCACCTCCTCCGTGGAGATGCGCTCGGTGAGCCCCGAGAGATTGTCGAGATCCGCGTCGGTGAGCGTAAGCGGCGTGTCTTCGCGAAGCCGCGCCCATTCCGCGCGCGAATAGACCGCGTAAGGCGAGAAGGCAACGGAGGGCCGCTGGTTCATAGCAGGTGAGGTCGCAGGGTCTGGCTAGACCGAGGCGGCCTTTCGCTTCTTCAGGTCGGTCGCGCCCATGCGGCGCTCAAGCTCGGCATAGACCTCGTCGAGCGTCACGTCGCGGGATTCGAGCAGCACGAGCAGGTGGTATAGCAAGTCGGCGGTCTCGGCGATCAGGGCGGGCTTGTCCTGCGCCAGCGCGGCGATGGCGACCTCGACGGCCTCCTCGCCTACCTTCTTGGCAGGCTTCACCGAATCCGCCAACAGCCGCTTGGTGTAGGAATCCTCGAGTGTCGCCATGCGGCGGGCTCTGATTGTGGCCGCCAGCCTATTCAATGCGTCGTTGCTCATGCTCTGGCTCATACACCGTGGCGGGGGGTGTGGGAATAGGCGTGCGCCGTTAATCCTCCGCGAATATGCGGCAGTTTGCCCTTTTGCCGGGCGAGCATCCCGGTCTCATGGGTCAAGTCGCATGGGAAGCCCCGCCGCCGCCATGTAGCGCTTGGCCTCGCCGATCGTATGCTCGCCATAGTGGAAGATCGACGCGGCCAGCACGGCCGAGGCATGGCCTTCGCGCACCCCCTCCACGAGATGTTGCAGCGAACCCACTCCGCCGCTCGCGATCACGGGTACCGTGACAGCGTCCGCGATAGCGCGGGTCAGTTCAATGTCGAAGCCGGCGCGCGTGCCGTCCCGGTCCATGGAGGTGAGCAGAATCTCGCCGGCGCCAAGCGAAACGACCTCCTCCGCGTAGCCCACGGCCTCGATGCCCGTCGGCTCGCGCCCACCATGGGTGAAAATCTCGAAGCGCGGGCCCTTTCCGTTCGCGCCCACGCGCTTCGCGTCGATGGCGACAACGATGCATTGCGCGCCGAATTTTTCCGCCGCGCGGCGCACCAGATCGCGGTCCTTCACCGCCGCCGTGTTGATGGAGACCTTGTCGGCCCCCGCCTCCAACAGGGACCGCACGTCCTCCGTCGAACGCACGCCGCCACCCACCGTAAGCGGCATGAAGCAGCGCTCCGCCGTCCGGCACACGATATCGAGGATCGTACCCCGCTGCTCGTGGCTCGCGGTGATGTCGAGGAAGCAGAGCTCGTCGGCCCCTGCCTCGTCGTAGGCGGCGGCCGCCTCGACGGGGTCGCCGGCATCGCGCAGATCGACGAAGTTGACGCCCTTGACGACGCGGCCTTCCTTCACGTCCAGACAGGGTATGACACGGACTTTTAGCATGGCTACACAGCTTCGCGTTTGGCGCGGGCGCGCGAGACGACGGCCGTCACGATCCAGGCGACGATTAGAACCAGCGCCGCGAGCGCGCCGAGAGGCAAGGTCGCAATGCTGAACCAGCCGACCATACCAAGCTTATAGAGGGTCTGACCGACATCTCTGCCGTCGACGATGCACGGGTTGACGAAGCCTTCATGCAGCGTGCAGCCGTGGCTTGCGGCATAGGTTCCGGCGCCCATCGTGACAAGAAGCGGCGCTGCGGCGACCAGCACGATCAGCACCAGTCCCAGCAAGAGCCACAGATTGCGCTTCGACATCAATGTTGCCCAGTCTGCCCGTGCTGGCCATGGCGTTCGGCGATAAGCGCCAGGGCTTCCTTCGCGCCGAGCCGCCCGTCATAGAGCGCGCGTCCCGCTATTGCCCCGTCGAGCTTCGCATAGCGCGGTTCGAGTAGCCGTTTGATGTCGTCGAGCGAGGCAAGCCCGCCGCTCGCGATCACGGGGATGGTCACCGCGTCGGCAATCTCTTTGGTCGCGTCGAGATTGAGCCCTTCGAGCACGCCGTCCCGGGCGATGTCGGTATGGATGATCGCCGCGACGCCGGCATCCTCGAAACGGCGCGCGAGATCAAGCGCCGTCATCTCGGATGTCTCCGCCCAGCCTTCGATGGCTACCTTGCCGTCGCGCGCGTCGATGCCGACCGCGATGCAGCCCGGAAAGTCGCGCGCCGCCTCGCGCACCAGATCGGGATTGCGCACCGCCGCCGTGCCGAGGATCACCCGGTCGATGCCCTTGTCGAGCCACAAGGCGATCGTGTCCAGGTCGCGGATGCCGCCGCCGAGCTGAATCGGAATGTGCACGGCCGCGAAAATGGCCTCGACTGCTGCGGCGTTCACGGGCTTTCCCTCGAACGCACCGTTGAGATCGACGACGTGTAGCCACTCGAAGCCTTGGTCTTCGAATTGCTTCGCCTGCGCGACCGGATCGGCGTTGAACACCGTCGCCTGGTCCATCTCGCCCTGGCGCA
>CAYUTT010000068.1:0-8490 GCA_964447575.1 uncultured Methyloceanibacter sp. | reverse complement strand
GAGCCCGCGCCGCCGCCCCCGCCGCCCGAGATGGCCGCTCCGCCGCCCATGACGGCCCCGCCGACCGACGCCATGTTCGGAAGCGAGGATGCGTCGTTCGATGCCGGCTATCCCGAGGAGGGACAGGACCCGGCGCTGGCGGATCCCGCGCTGGTTGCCGAGGCGTTCGGCGAGGCGCCGCCCAAGGAGAGGAAACCGCGCAAGAAGCCGCCCATCGTCGCCATCGGCTGGGGCATCCTCGGCCTGATCGTCGCCATCGTGGTCGGCCTGTTCGTGCTGGCGCCGAGTACAACGGTCTCGATGCTACCCGGCGCCGCGCGGGTCTATGCGCTGCTCGGCACGCCGGTCGGCACGGAGGGGCTCTCCTTCGAGGGCGTGCGCTATGGCTGGACCAATGACGGCAGCCAGACCGTGCTCGAGGTCCAAGGCAATGTGCGCAACACGAGCTCGGCCACCATGGCCGTGCCCGCCGTGGTCATTGCGCTGCGCGACGAGAACGGCGACGAGATCTCGGTGTGGGAGACAGAGGTGGGCGCCGCCGAACTTGCCGCAGGCGAGGAGGCGCCGTTCTTGCGGCAGATCCCATCCCCGCCCAGCAACGTGCGCAGTCTCAAGGTCCGTTTCGCCAACGCGGAGTGAGCATGGCGGGCGCGTCCGCGGCCAAGACCGTCAAGCCGCTGTTCAGTGCCGAGGCCATCGCCGCGCGGGTCGATGCGATTGCGCGTGACATCGCCGCGAGCGCGTTGCACGACCCGGTCATCGTCGCGGTGCTGAAAGGCAGCTTCATCTTCGCCGCCGATCTCGTCCGGGCGCTGCACGGACGCGGGCTTCATCCCGAAATCGATTTTATGTTTCTCGCCAGCTACGGCGCGGGCACCACGGGCGGAGAGGTGAAGGTGCTGCGCGACGTGAGCTGCACGATCGCCGGACGCGACGTGGTGATCGTCGACGACATTCTCGACTCGGGTTCGACCCTCTCGTTCGCCAAGGACCTTCTCGTGAGCCGCGACGCGCGCTCGGTGCGGACCTGCATTCTGCTCGACAAGCAAGTCCCGCGCGAAGCTGGCATCGCGCCCGACTATACGGGCTTTCAGTGCCCGGATGTGTTCGTGGTGGGGTACGGCATGGACCTCGCCAACCGCTACCGCGAGTTGCCCTTCATCGGCGTGCTGGAGAACTGACCGCTAGCGGTCGAGCACCAGGCGGAGCTCGACCAGGTTCGAGCGCACGCGCAAGACATAGAAGCCGAGCGTGGCGAGATGCGACGGCATCAGCCAGCCGGCCTCGGCGCCGTTGGAGATGATCGCCGGCTGAATCTTGAGCGAGGCGCGGAGTTGCTCTTCGAGCTCGTCCCACAGCGCGGTCAGGCGGCGCTCCCTGATCACATCGGCGAAGTCGGCGCGCGCGGCCGTGAGGATGCCGTAATAGCCGTAGAGCTGCCCGTAAGCGAACCAGAAGCGGTCATCGGCGCGCGTGTCGAACCAGCCGCTGTTGTAGTTCTCGGAGCGCTCGCGCAGGATCGCCGAGGTGGCGCCGATATCGTTGGCGATGCGGTCGATGAACTGCAGCAGATTGTCGGCGCGCGCATCGAACACCGCCTCGCATTTCTCGAGCCGGGTGTTGAACTTCTGCAAGTCCTTGATGGCCGAGCGGTAGAAGCTCGGGGTCGGCGTCTTCGGCCCGAACGGGCTCAGGGAGAAATACCAGGTGGACTCGTCGAACTGGAGGGCGCCGCGGGCGCTCTGCAGGTCTGAATCGATCTGCGAGGTGCCGCGCACGCGGCCCAGCGTGTCGACCAGCTCGATGGTGGTGCGGCGGACCGCCTGATTCACGCCGCGCTGGAACGCCGCCTTGTTGTCGAAGAAGGGCGTCCTGTCCCAAGCCAGCCCGAACAGGCCGAGCTTGTAGAGCAGCATCGAGGAGATCCAGGCGTTCTGGTTGACGTTGAAATCGACCAGATCGGCGGTGGCGTCGACCAGGAGCGAGCGCCGGCAGGTCGCAACCAAGCTCTCGGCCTCCTTGGCCTCCTCGTCCGTGGCGATGATGCCCGCGCTCGGCGTGGCGGGCGTGCCCGGCGTGGCCTCAGGCTTGTCCTGGTAGGCGCGGGCATAGTTGGTGTCGAAGCCCGACCAGCGTTGCGTGGTCCAGAAGAAATAGCCGTAGAGAGCGACGAGCAAGAACAGCGCGGCGCCGAGCAGCGCTTTGAGGATGACGCCGCGGCCCGTGACCCAGCGCCCGAGCCAGGCGAAGGGCTTCAGCACGAAGGCCAGGGCGAGGCCAAACCATCGCCCAATGGCCTCGAAGGTCCGGGTGAAGAAGCGAGTGATTGACTGAAGCATGGGAGGTCACTCTCCGGCGGCTCGAACGGCTCATCGTTATATAGGCCGTCACGCGCTGCCGTATGTCGGCATCCGCGATTTTCTCTTGGCTGCGAAAGATCAGAACGAGCGGATCAGCCGCTCGAGATAGTCGAGCTCCAGCGCCGGGCGCGACGGGTCGCCAATGCGGCGGCGCAGCTCGTCCAGCACCTCGCGTGCCCGCTGAATGTCGATCTCGTCGGGCACCTGCACGCTCAAGCCCAGGTCGGGGCGGTTGGAGCGGTCGGGGCGGCCGAGCGGGTCGCGGCCGTTGGAGCCGGGGCCCTGGCCGGCCTGCATCTCGCCGCTTTCCATCATCTGCTGCGCCATGGACTGAGCGCCCTGGCGCATACGGTCGAGCGCCAGGCTCTGGCTTTGCGTGGCGCGGTCGAGATTGGGCTCGCCGATCGCCTCCTCGGCATCTTCCATGGCCTCTGCAGCGCCCTCGAGCTGGCTCGGCGGCTCGCCGCCGGCCGCACCCAGACGCTCGATCAGCTGTTGCAGCTTCTCGCGGAGCTGCTGCTGGCGTTTGGCGAGATCGCCGAGATCACCTTGCTGGCCTTGCTGCCCCTGCTGTTCGCCATATTGGGTCTCGCCGCCGGGTGCGTCGCCTTGACGGCCCGATTGGCCTTGCGCCCTGGCGCCACTTTGGCCGCTCTGCGGCAGCTGGTCGAAGAAGGGCGTGAGGCTCATGCCGGGGCCGAAATCCATGGGCTGGCCGGGCGGGCTCACATCGAACTGGTCGGCACCGCCGCCTTGGCCCTGCCGCTGCTCGCGCTTCTCGGCGAAGGTGTCGTCGAGCAGCTTCTGCTGATCGGAGACCACATCGTCGAGGTCCTTCATCATCTCGTTCGCACGCTGCTGCCTGGCGTTGTCGGGCGTGGTCCCCGCCTGGAGCCGGTCGAGGATGTCGCTCAGCTCCGAGAGCATGCGCTCGGCCATGTCCTTCGACCCCGACTCGGCGAGGTCCTGGATGCTCTTCAGCATCTTGTCGAGGTCTTGCTGCGACACGAGCTGGTCCGAGGGGCTCTCATTCGGGCCTCGCGCCATCTCGCCCTGGTTCTCCTGCTGCTGCTGGGCAAGCGCCTGGAGGTAGCGGTTGAGCGCCTCGCGAAGCTCCTCGACGCGGCGCTTGATCTCATCGGCCGAGGCATTCTCCTGCAGGGCCTTCATGAGGGCCTCCTGGGCGCTTTTCAGCTCCCGTTCGGCTTCGGGCAGGTCGCCCTCCTCGATGCGCAAGGCCGTCCACCAGAGCTGGTCGGCGACGCTTCTGACGCCCTCGCGCGAATCGTCGTTCACGAGGCGCCAATAGGCGTTGCGCAAGGAGAGATAGACGACGCGATCGTCCTCCACTTTGTCGGCGCCGATGGTCAGCGCATCGAGCGCCCGGGCGACGGTCGGAAGCGTCGACGGGTCGCGCACCAGCTTCTTGCGCTGCTCGACAATGGCCCTGGCGAACGGCTTGGTGAAGGCGCGCTCGGGCAGGACGAAGGCGTAAGGCTCGCTCTCGCCGATCTGCTCCGCCTGGTCGCGCGCGATAAGTGTCATGTGGACCTTCAAGCCGGCCCAAGGGTGCGCCGTCAGGTCTTGCGTGGCGCGGCCTTCGACCTTCTTGGCGTTGGTGCGCGGCAAGCGCAACGGCATGACGGGCGGGTCGAACAGCGGCTCCACCTCGCCATAGGCGTCCTCCTCCACGCCGTCTTGCAGCGGCAACGGTGAGAAGGCCTTTGCGCCGTCGGGCGCGATCGCGAAGCGCGCCTCGGCGCTCGCCACGCCGTAGTCGTCGCGCGCGCCGAACTCGAGGCGCAGCGCGCCGCGTGGCATCGTGGCGGGTTCGCCGAGAAGCATGATCGAGGGCGGCTCGTCCGGATTGAGCGCGAACTGCCACTGAGCCACCGTCGCGCCGCCGATCTTGACGTCGGCGGTCGAGGGCTCCGTCAGACCGACATTGAACTCGACGAGCCCCGTGACGCCGCCGGTCTTCGGCTCGATGATCTTGGCCTTGCCGCCGTCCTCGCTGCGAACGGTGAGGTTCACCGTCTCGCCCTCCGGCGCGTGCGTGCGGACGATGAGCTGGCTCCGCTCGGGCACCGTGAGCGCCCGGAAGGATTCGGCACCCTTGCCGACGCCTTCGCTGCCGTCGGCAAGGACGATGGGCGGCAGGCCGGTATAGACCGGCGGCGTCACCCAGGCGTCGAGCCTTAGAAGCGCCGTGGCGGCCGAGCTTGCCGGCGAGAAGGCTCCCGCAAGCCGGGAAGGTACGTCGGCCCCGGCGGCGAAGAAGGCAGCGATGAGCGCAAGCGCAAGCGCGGCCCGAAGCGCGTAGGGGTCTTTGCGGTCGGTACGCGGCGCGGGCCAGGACGGCTTGAGCTTGGCGATCAGGCGCGAAAGACGCTGGCGATGCAGCGTCCAAAGCTGCGCGGTCTCGGCGGGCGGCGCCGCGCTCAGCGTGTCCTCATAGGACGAGGCGGGGCGGTGCTTGATATTCGCGCTTCGCTCGAGGCGCCGTAGCGCCTCGGCCCGCGTCGGCATGGGGATGCGCAAGAGCGGCAGGAAGGAGACGATGAGTGCAAGCCCGAAGGCGCCGAGCAGGATGCGATGCGCCAGCGGCGGCAGGAGGCCCCAGCCGCCGAGCAGGGTGAAGACCAGGAAGGACGAGACCACGACGAACGGCCAAAGCAGGTCTTCCCAGACGCGCTCGGCGAACAGCGCGAGCCAGCTCAGGCGCACGCGGGCTTCGAAGCGCTTCTTGAGCGCGCTGGCCTCTGTGGCGTCCGTGGAAGTCTTTGTCGAGCGGGACAGTCTCGCCATGATCCGAAATTCCTAGCATAGGCCTAGCCTACGCACAGATTACAAGCCGGTAATTTGGGGGGCCAAACAGGCAAAAAGGAGGCCCTAAATCTCAACGAAGGCGGTGACCGAAGGGTTCAGAGCCAGCCGGGCAAACGCTCTGCTGCAAGCATATCCTCATAAGTGGGCCGCGGCCGCGTCACGCAATAGTCGCCGCCGTTCACCAGCACCTCCGGCACCAGGAGGCGGCTGTTATAGGTGGAGGCCTGCACCGCGCCATAGGCGCCCGCGGTCATCACGGCGATGAGGTCGCCGGCGTTGAGCTCCGCCAGCGGCCGACCCAGGGCGAGATAGTCGCCGGTCTCGCAGACCGGGCCGACCACGTCGGTGATGCGTGTCGGCGTTCCGGGCGCAGGCTCGATCACGGGCAGGATCTGGTGATAGGCCTCGTAAAGGGTGGGGCGGATCAGATCGTTCATCGCCGCGTCGACAATGGTGAAGGTCTTGCCCGCGCTGGTTTTCACATAGATGACGGAGGCGACCAGGATGCCGGCATTGCCGGCGATCATGCGGCCCGGCTCGAACAGAAGCCTGACGCCGAGCGCGCCGACCGTCTCGTTCACCAGGCGCGCATAGTCCGTTGGCAGTGGCGGCGCCGGCTCGTCGCCGCGATAGGGGATGCCGAGCCCGCCGCCGAGATTGACGAAGCCGATGTCGAAGCCCGCGTCGCGCAACGTGCCGACCAACTCGGTCAGCAGCGCGAAGGCGTTCTTGAACGGCGCGAGGTCGGTGATCTGGCTGCCGATATGCATATGCACGCCGGCGGGCGCGATGCCGGGCAGCTTGGCCGCCTGGCGGTAGAGCGACACGGCCTGTTCGAAGGGCACGCCGAACTTGTTCTCCGCTTTGCCGGTCGCGATCTTGTGGTGGGTGTTGGCGTCCACGTCGGGATTGACGCGCAAGGCGATGCGGGCGGACTTGCCGCGCGCGTCGGCGACCTCGCTCAGCGCCCGAAGCTCAGGCTCCGATTCCACGTTGAAGGCATAGATGCCGGCGTCGAGTGCGAACGCCATCTCGGCCTTGGTCTTGCCCACGCCGGAGAACGCGATCCGCTCCGCCGGCACGTTCACGGCGAGCGCGCGGCGCAGTTCACCTTCCGAGACCACATCCATGCCGGCGCCGAGCCTGGCGAGCGTCGCCAGCACGCCGAGATTGGAGTTCGCCTTGATCGAGTAGCAGACGAGCGCGTCGGGATGTGCGGCGAAAGCTTGCGCGAAGACCCGGTAGTGACGCTCGAGGGTGGCGGAGGAGTAGCAATAGAACGGGGTGCCGACGGCGGCCGCGAGATCGCACAGGTCGACCTCCTCGGCGTGAAGCACGTTCGCGTGGGACACGCCGCGCCGATAGGCGAAATGGTGCATGGGAAGGTAGTCTGTCTATTCGATCAAACGGTCGAGGATTGGTAACCGTCTGGCCGGGGCTTGTGACATCTTGGTCGAGGGGTCGGCTGCCGTCTCGGGATAGCTCGGCTGCGGCCGGTCCAATGAACCGCGGCGTCCGCAGGCCGAAAGCCCGACAGCCAGTACCAATATAAGCGCTGTCAGGATGCGCAAAGCGCTTCCCATGGTCGTGCCCCTGTCGCCAGGCCCTTCCTCGGCCCTTTCCCTACCCTTTTATCGCGACAGGGCGGCCTTCTCCAAACGCTTTATCCACCGCCGGGCCTCACGCCGCACATTGCCGGGGGCGGTTCCCCCGTGGCTTTTGCGGCTTTTGGCCGAGCGGCCGGGATCGAGGACGGCATAGACGTCCTCGGTGATCCGGGGTTCGACCGATTTCAGCTCGGGCAGCGTCAGCTTTTTGAGGTCGGCGCCCTTGGTCTCGGCCAAGGCCACGATTCGGCCGGTGACGTGGTGGGCCTCCCGGAAGGGGATATCCAGGGTCTGCACCAGCCAGTCCGCGAGGTCGGTGGCGGTGGCGTATTCACGGCCGGCGGCCTTCTTCATGGCCTTTGCGTCGATCTCGAGGTCGCCCACCATGCCGGCCATGGCGGCAAGGCCGAGCTTCAGCGCGTCCAGCGCGTCGAACACCGGCTCCTTGTCCTCCTGCATGTCCTTGGCGTAGGCGAGGGGCAGCCCCTTCATCACCATGAGCAGGGCCTGGAAGGCGCCGGCAATGCGCCCGGTCTTGGCGCGCACGAGTTCGGCCGCGTCGGGGTTGCGCTTCTGCGGCATGATGGAGGAGCCGGTCGAGAAGGCGTCCGAAAGCTTGGCGAAGCGGAATTGCGGCGAGGTCCACAGCACGATCTCGTCGGCGAGGCGCGACAGATGCATGGCGGCGATGGCGGCGGCGGCGAGCGTTTCCAGCGCGAAGTCGCGGTCGGACACGGCGTCGAGCGAGTTTGCCGTGGGCCGGGCAAAGCCCAACGCCTTCGCCGTCATATGGCGGTCGATGGGAAAGCTCGTGCCGGCAAGCGCCGCCGAGCCCAGCGGACATTCGTCGAGCCGCTTGCGTGCGTCTTCGAAGCGGCCGCGGTCGCGCGCGAGCATCTCCACATAGGCGAGGCAATGATGACCGAAGGTGACGGGCTGCGCCGTCTGGAGATGGGTGTAGCCCGGCATGATGGCGCCGGCATGAGTAAGCGCCGTCTTGGCGAGCGCAAGCTGCAGCGCGGCAAGGCCAGCATCGATGCTCGCGATCTCGTCGCGCACATAAAGCTTGAAGTCGGTGGCGACCTGATCGTTCCGCGAGCGCGCTGTGTGCAGCTTGCCGGCAACGGGCCCGATCAGCTCCGCGAGCCGGTGCTCCACGTTGAGATGGATGTCTTCCAGCGCTCGCGCGAATTTGAAGTCGCCGGCCTCGATCTCGTCCAGAATCCGGTCGAGACCACCGGTGATCGCGGCGGCGTCTTCGACGGAGACGATGCCTGTCGCGGCGAGCATGGTGACATGGGCCTTCGAGGCCTGAATGTCATGCCGCCACAGCCGCTTGTCGAAGTCGATGGAGGCATTTATCTCCTCCATGATCTCGGCGGGGCTTGCGGCAAAGCGGCCGCCCCACATGGTGTTGGTCATGATTGTCGGGCCTGAGCGAGGCTAGCTACGAAGAGGATGGCGTGAACGCTTCGAACAAACGAAAGCACGCCGGGTCGCCGGCAAAATATGCGATCGTCGCAGGGATCGCGGCGCTTGCCGGGTTCGGCACGGTATATTGGAGTTTCGCCCCCTCTGACAATGGTTCGAGGCCCGTTTCGGCGCCCGAGGCGTCGTCCGGGGTGGCAGAGCAACGCCCGGGCGCGGGTGCCGGCCCCCTCGCCGGGCTGAGCAAGGGCGCCATGGCCGCGTTC
>CAYUTT010000067.1:1627-8644 GCA_964447575.1 uncultured Methyloceanibacter sp. | reverse complement strand
TCTCGGGCATCTCGTCGATCATGGGATTCAGGACGTACTTGCCATCGATATAGCCGACGCGTGCGGCGCCGATCGGACCGAGGAACGGCACGCCGGAGAGCGTCAATGCCGCGGACGCGGCCACCATGGCCACGATGTCGGGGTCGTTCTCCATGTCGTGCGAAAGCACCGTGGTGACGACCTGGGTTTCGTTCTTGAAGCCCTTGGCGAACAGCGGCCGGATCGGCCGGTCGATCAGCCGCGAAGTGAGCGTCTCCTTCTCGGAGGGGCGCCCCTCGCGCTTGAAGAAGCCGCCGGGGATCTTGCCCGCGGCGAAGGTCTTCTCCTGGTAGTTCACGGTCAGAGGAAAGAAGTCGATTCCGGTTCTTTCCTCCCTGGCGGAGACGACGGTGGCGAGAACGGAAGTCTCGCCATAGGTGACGAGCACGGCCCCGTCGGCCTGACGGGCGACGCGCCCGGTTTCGAGCTTGAGTGGGCGTCGGGCCCAATCGATTTCTACGGTATGTTTATCGAACATGTGCGTGTCCCAGTGAGTGGGGAAGGATAAGGCCGTCCCAAACGCCCGATGGCGCAAGGACTGGCCCGGTCATAAGCGCAAAGCTCAAAATGCCGCTTTGCCACGGCGAAAACCGCTACCGGCGAATACCGAGCCGGTTGATGAGCTTCTGATACCTGTCTTGGTCTGCCGCTTTCACGTAATCGAGCAGACGGCGCCGCTGGCTGACCATTTTCAGCAGCCCGCGACGCGAATGGTTGTCCTTACCGTGCGTCTTGAAATGCTCGGTGAGATTGGAAATTCGCTCGGTCAGGATGGCGACCTGGACCTCGGGAGATCCCGTGTCGCCTGATTTGGTCGCATATTCCTGGATGAGCTCTTGCTTGCGCTCAGCGCTGATCGACATCGGAGGTTCCTTGCTGCTTGAGGGTTTGACATGGCCGGGCCGGGATGTCGTCCAGCACGGTCGGTTCAGGAGATGCGCGGAAATAAGGGCCGCATCGCGGCGGACCCGCGCAACCGCTGCAATATAGGCATTATCCGGCCCGAGACCAGGGGAATTTATGGCCTTCAGCCCGGCAGGTTAAAGATGCGCCGGGGCCTGAACTCGCCTTGGGCGACCTCGCCGAGCGCGACGAGCGCCCCTTTGGAGACCGCATAGACGGGGCCGCTCATGATCGGCGCGTCCCTGCCCCGCAGCAAGACCGGCTGGCCTTGGCGGAGCCTCGCGGCGTCCGAGGCGCTCAAGGACAGCGCCGGAATGTCCTGGAGCGCCGTCTCCACCGGCCGAAGCAGGCCAAGAAGCGCCTCGCGCCCTTCCGCGGCGGCGGCCTCAACCCGGTCCAGCGTGACGGCGTCCGCCTCGACGAAGCCTCCGACGCGGGTCCGCCGCAAGGCGCTCACATGGCCGAGGCACTGGAGCGCCCGCCCCAGATCGCGGGCGAGAGCCCGCACATAGGTGCCTCTGCCGCATTCCGCTTCGAGCACGCAATGGTCCTGGTCGGGGCAATCCACAAGGGCGAGCCGGTCGACGACCACAATCCTCGGCGCGAGCTCGAACGCCTCCTCCTCGCGGGCGAGGTCGTAGGCCCGCGCGCCCTCCACCTTGAGCGCCGAATAGCGGGGTGGCACCTGGGAAATCGCGCCTTGGAACCGGGGCAGCACCGCCTCGATCTCGGCGCGGGCCGGACGCCGGTCCGCCGTCGCCACCACCTTTCCCTCGGCGTCGTCGGTGTCGGTCTCAGCGCCGAAGCGGACCGTGAAGCGATAGGCCTTGGTGCCCTCGACCACGAAGGGCACGGTCTTGGTCGCCTCGCCGAGCGCGATGGGCAGAATGCCCGTGGCGAGCGGGTCGAGCGTGCCGGCGTGGCCCGCCTTGGCGGCGTCGTAGAGGCGCTTCACCCGCGCCACAGCCCTGGTCGAGGTCATGCCTTGCGGCTTGTCGAAGATCAGCCAGCCGCTGACCGCTTGGCCTTTGCGTTTCCGCTGCCGCGCCATCTGTCTCGCCCTTTTGCCGCCGCGCTATTCGTCGAGGTCGCGGGCGACTTCAGGAGAAGCGAGCAGCTCATCGATCCGCGCGGAGCGTTCGAACGAACTGTCCACCTTGAACCTGATCTCCGGCATGAACTTCAGGCTCACGCGACGGGCAAGCTCGCCGCGCAGGTAGCGCCGATGCTTTTCGAGATGCTCCACGACCTCATCGGCTTCGCCACCGCCGAGCGGCATCACGAAGCAGGTCGCAAGCTTGAGGTCTGGCGTCATGCGCACCTCCGGCACCGTGAGAGAATGCCGTTCCAGCACCTCGTCCATGAGCTCGCCCCGCGTAAAAATTTCCGCGAGCGCATGGCGGATCAGCTCGCCCACTTTGAGCTGGCGTTGGCTTGGTGCCTTTCCCTTGTCGCGGTTAGTCATTGCCACCATCGCAATTTCCGCGTCATTCCCGCGAAAGCAGGAATCCAGTAACCACCAAAGCTGCTGTGAAGCAACGCGCGTTGCCGTTTACTGGATGCCCGCCTGCGCGGACATGACACTGTCGGTTAGAGCGTGCGCTTGACGTGCTCGACTTCGAAGCACTCAATGACGTCGCCCTGGCGCATGTCCTGGTAGCCCTCGAATGCCATGCCGCACTCCTGGCCGGCCACCACCTCTTTGACCTCGTCCTTGAAGCGCTTCAGGGTGGACAGCTTGCCTTCGTGCACCACGACGTTGTCGCGGATCAGGCGCACATGGGCACCGCGCTCGACCTTGCCTTCGGTGACGCGGCAGCCGGCCACCTTGCCGACCTTGGAGATGCTGAACACTTCGAGGATCTCGGCATTGCCGAGGAAGGTCTCGCGCACCGTCGGCGCGAGCAGGCCCGACATGGCCTGGCGCATGTCGTCCACGAGGTCGTAGATCACCGCGTAGTAGCGGATCTCGACGCCGTCGCGCTCGGCATGCTCGCGAGCCTGCGTGTTGGCGCGCACATTGAAGCCGAGCACGACCGCGCCGGATGTGGAGGCGAGCGATATGTCGGATTCGGTGATGCCGCCAACGCCGGCGTGAACCACCCGGGCCCGGACTTCGTCGGAGCTGATCTTGGCAAGCGCCGCCGAAATCGCCTCGACCGAGCCCTGCACGTCGCCCTTGATCACGAGCGGGAACTCCTTGACGCCGGCTTCTTTCAGCTGGCTCATCATCTGCTCGAGGCTGCCGCGCTGGCCGGCGACCGCAAGGCGCTTGCGCCGCTCGCGCATGCGATAGTCTGTGATCTCGCGGGCGCGTCCCTCGCTTTCGACCACGGCGAACTGATCGCCGGCCTCAGGCGCCGAATCGAACCCGAGCACCTCGACCGGCACCGAAGGTCCGGCCTCTTTGACCTGCTCGCCCACATCGTTGATCAGCGCGCGCACGCGGCCCCAGGCGGAGCCCGCCACGACGATGTCGCCGAGCTTGAGCGTGCCGCGCTGAATCAGCGCCGTGCCGACGGGACCGCGCCCACGCTCCAGCTTCGCCTCGACGATGACACCCTCGGCCGGCCGCTCAGGGTTGGCGGTGAGTTCCAGCACCTCGGCTTGCAGCAGCACCGCCTCGAGCACCTTGTCGAGATTGGTTCGCTTGAGCGCCGAGACCTCGATCTCAAGCGTGTCGCCGCCCGGGCTCTCCACCACGATCTCGTGGCTCAGGAGCTCGGTGCGCACGCGCTTCGGGTCGGCGCCCTGCTTGTCGATCTTGTTGATGGCGACGATCATCGGGACGCCTGCGGCCTTGGCGTGGTTGATCGCCTCGACCGTCTGCGGTTTGACGCCGTCGTCCGCCGCGACCACGAGAATGACGATATCGGTAACCTTGGCGCCGCGGGCGCGCATGGCGGTGAACGCCTCATGGCCCGGCGTATCGATGAAGGTGATCTTCTGGCCCGAGGGCACTTCGACCTGATAGGCGCCGATATGCTGGGTGATGCCGCCGGCTTCCTGTGAGACGACGTTCGCAACGCGAATTGCGTCGAGCAGCGAGGTCTTGCCGTGGTCGACGTGCCCCATGATGGTGACGATGGGCGCGCGTGGCTGCAAATCGCCGGCTTCGTCCTCGGCGCCGATAAAGCCTTCCTCCACATCCGCTTCCGATACGCGCCGCACAACGTGGCCGAATTCCTCGGCGATAATCTGGGCCGTGTCGGAATCGATCACGTCGGTGATCTTGTGCATGGCGCCGTCTTTCATCAGGGACTTGATGACATCGACGCCGCGCTCGGCCATGCGGTTGGCAAGCTCCTGGATGGTGATGACCTCGGGGATTACCACCTCGCGCTGAATCTTTTGCGCGGACTGCGGAGTGACCTGCTTCTTCTGGCGCTCGCGGTGGCGCTTCAGCGAAGCAAGGCTCCGCTGCCGCTGCTCCTCGTCGAGAGCGTTGGTGATGGTGAGACGGCCGCGCACGCGCCGTTCCTCGCCCCGGCGGGGTGCCACGGTGGCCTTCTTGTGGCGGAGGTCGGGGGTGCGCGCCGGCGCCTCCTCCTCTTCCTGCTTGAGGTGCTTACCGCGCGGCGGCTCCTCGGCCTTCGGCTGCGGCTTCTCCTCGATAGGCTTCTGCTCTTCTTCCTGGCGCTGGCTCTCTTCGGCCTCTTTAGCCTCTCTCGCGCGCTGTTCCGCGAGCAGGGCTTCCTGCGCAGCGGTCTCCTTGGCACGCTCGCGTTCCTCAGCCTCGCGGACGCGGGCATCGGCGAGCGCCTTGGCGCGGGCGTCCTTCTCTTCCTCCGACAGCTGCTTCAGCACCACACCGGAGCGGCGCTGCCGCGTTTCCTCGGCGCTCGGCTTCGGCGCGGTCTTGGCGGCTGGTGGAGCCTTAGCCTCGGCCCTTTGCTCCTCGGCGGGCTGCGCGGCGCCGCCCGCGCCGATCGACCGGCGCTTCTTCTTCTCGACCAGGACGGACTTCGAGCGCCCATGGCTAAAGCTCTGGCGCACATGGCCGGACTCCACCGTTCGGCGCACATTGAGGCTCATTTTGCGCCCGCGAGCCTTGCCTTCCGTCTCGTTCGTCTCACTCATTCTTGTCCGTATCCGATCCGTTCTGATCCGCGAAGGCGGCAAGGCCCTTGCGGTAGCGCTCTACGCGCGAGGCTGCCGCGAGGAACTTTCGAGCCGCTCCGCCCTGGATGAGGGCAGCATGTATCACATTTGACCGCCCTGATGCCAAACCCAATTCGTCAGCGCTGAAAACGCGAATCGCGGGGATCCCGCGCCCCGCGGTCACGCTCAAGGCCTTGCCGTCAAGCTTTCGGCAACCATCCTGGGCCGCGTCCGAGGCATGGACGAGAGCGATCACGCGTCCTTTTGCCAGCGCCTCCTCGATTTTCGCATGGCCGAACACGACCTCGCCCGCCTTGTTGGCCATGGCGAGCGCACCCAAAGCCGCTTCTGCCAGAAGCTTGTCGACTTGGCCGGCGAGCTCCTTGGGGGCTTTGGCCTCGGTCTTCAGGGCACGGCTGAAGGCCTTGCGTTTGACGGCTTCGGCCACCGCATCCTGGGCGGCCGTGACCCAGACGCCGCGCCCGGGAAGCTTCTCTTTCAAGTCGGGGACGACCGCGCCGTCGGGGCCGAGCACGAAGCGGATCAGAGCGTCCTTAGGACGATGGGCGCGCGTGAGGGCGCAGCGGCGCACCGTGTCCGCCGTCTGCCCTTCTCGGGTCTCGTTCCGCTCCGCCGCTTCTAGCCGCAACAGCTCTGTCTCCTAGCCGCCTCATGACGCGGATGCGTCGTCTGCCGGCGGCGTCTCGCCCGCTTCGTCCGCCTCGACCTCGTCTTCCGCCTCGTCCGCGGCCTCTTCGCCGGCAAGGTCGGCCTCCTCGATCCAACCGGCCTTCACCCGCGCGGCGAGAATCAGATCCTCGCATTGGGTTTGGGCCAGGCCGAAACCGTCGAGGAAACCGTCATGGCGGATGGTCTCCTTCTCGTGGCGCTCGCTCCAGCCGGCGAGGTCGTCGGTGGCGCAATCGGCCAGATCCTCGACCGTCTTCACGCTGTTCTCGCCCAGCGCCACGAGCATCGCCGTGGTGAGGCCGGGGATATCCATCAGCTCGTCGGCTACGCCGAGCTCTTTTCGCTTTGCGTCGAGCTCGGCCTCGAGCTTCTCAAGATGCTCCCTGGCGCGAGTCTGGATCTCGTTCGCGGTCTCCTCGTCGAAGCCTTCGATCGAGGAAATCTCGCTTGGCTCCACGAAGGCGACCTCCTCCACGGAGGAGAAGCCTTCCGAGGCCAGCAGCTGAGCGATGACCTCGTCGACGTCGAGCGCCTCCATGAACGTGGCCGAGCGCTCGGCGAACTCCGCCTGCCGGCGCTCCGACTCCGAAGCCTCCGTCATGATGTCGATGTCCCAGCCGGTGAGCTGAGAGGCGAGGCGCACGTTCTGGCCCTTGCGGCCGATGGCGAGGGAAAGCTGCTGATCGGGCACGACCACCTCGATGCGTTCCGCGTCCTCGTCGAGCACGACCTTGACTACCTCGGTGGGAGCCAGCGCGTTGACGATGAACGTGGCCGCGTCGGGCGACCATTGAATGATGTCGATCTTCTCGCCCTGAAGCTCGTTCACCACGGCCTGCACGCGGCTGCCGCGCATGCCGACGCAAGCGCCAACCGGATCGATGGAACTGTCACGCGACACCACCGCGATCTTGGCGCGGCTGCCGGGATCGCGCGCCACCGACTTGATGGTGACGATGCCCTCGTAGACCTCGGGCACTTCCTGCGCGAATAGCTTCGCCATGAACTCAGGATGCGTGCGCGACAGGAAGATCTGCGGGCCCCGCTGCTCGCGCCGGACGTCGTAGACATAGGCGCGGATGCGGTCGCCGTAGCGGAAATTCTCGCGCGGCAGCGTTTCGTCGCGGCGCACGATGGCCTCGGCCCGGCCGAGATCGACGATCACATTGCCGTACTCGACGCGCTTGACGATGCCGTTCACGATCTCGCCGACGCGGTCCTTGTACTCGTCGTATTGGCGCTCGCGCTCGGCCTCGCGCACTTTCTGCACGATCACCTGCTTGG
>CAYUTT010000067.1:0-1617 GCA_964447575.1 uncultured Methyloceanibacter sp. | reverse complement strand
GGCGTTCTGCGCAGCCACGCGGCCGAAATCCAGCGGCGGCAGCGGCTCGGCGATGAAGTCGCCGACTTGCGCGGCCGGGTTCTTCCGGCGTGCCTCCGCGAGCGCGATTTGCGTTGCCTCCATGGTCACGTCCTCGACCACTTCGAGGAGCCGCGCGAGCGAGATTTCTCCGGTCTTTGGATCGACCTCGGCCCGGATTTCGTTCTCGCTGCCATAGCGGGACTTGGCCGCCTTCTGGATCGCGTCCTCCATGGCGGTGATGACCACCTGACGGTCGATCGCTTTCTCGCGTGCGACCGCATCGGCGATCTGCAAGAGCTCCAGCCTGTTGGCGCTGACGCCTGCCTGAGCCATCTTTGTAAGCCTCCAACTAAGTTGCGTTCGGTGCGGGCGCGTCTTCCGCGCCCGCCATTCATCAATGCACGGGCTCCTGGCCCGAAAGATCTGTCCTGAAGCTGTCGAGATCGACGACCAGCTTCGCCTCTCCGATGAGCGAGAAGGGAAGGCCGACGATCACGGGCTCGGCCTTGCCATCCAGCTCGATCTTCAGATGCACCTCATCGCCGACCACGTCCTCTATCATGCCCTTGAAACGCTTCCGGCCATCGATCGGCTCGTTGAGCTCTACCTTCGCTTCGTGACCCGCCCACAACGCGAAGTCGCTCGGGCGGACCAGCGGCCGGTCGATGCCGGGCGAGGAGACCTCGAGGTTGTAGCGCCCCGGCATCGGGTCGTAGGCATCGAGCACCGGCGATAAACGCCTGCTGATGATCGCGCAATCCTCCACCGTCATCTCGCCCGTCGGCCGCTCGGCCATGATCTGCACCGTGCCGCCGTCGCGTCCCGAAATCTTCACTCTGACCAGGCGGAAGCCGAGCTCCGCGAGCACGGGCTCGGCGAGATCGGCCACGGCGCGTTCCTGCCCGGTCTCCCGGACAAAGCGGCGGGTTTCACTGGTATCAGGGCTCGGCATTAAAGGCGGGGCTTTGGGCCCCGAAAAGCGAGAAGCGTTGAACCTAAGAAAAAGGAGCGGGCCGCGGCCCACTCCTGATCAAACCAATCATGAGTTTCGGCTCGTAATATACGAGCTTTTTCCGAGGTTTCAAGCGGTCCCTGCCTCAGTCGCCCAGAAGCAGATGCCGGCGAATCCGTGCGAAATCGGCTATGCGCGCGTGTGTCAGGGCGCAAAGACAAGCCGATTGGTTACCGCCGATAGACGTCCCGCCAAACGCAAGCTCGTCCTCGAAGGTGCAATTCGCGTCACGATAGGCGATCCACTTCTTTTGAGCGCCGACCAGCGATTGCAGCTGAATTTCGGGTGTCTGGCCCATCTCCCGCGCCGCGGTCCGGACATCGCCCTGGAGAACCTTGTAGGCCTGATTGAGCTTGGCGTCCGCGGCGTCGGCCGCCCGGGCCAGGCAGGCCTTGAACTCCGGGTTCGAACTGGTTCTGGTCTCGCAGTCCCGGTAGCAGGTGGTGGCGATGTCGGTCTCGGCCGCGGATGCCGCAGGCACGAGGAAAACTGTCAACGCCAGAGCAAAAGCGCGCATAGCAAGGTCCTTCACTAGAGCGATTTCCGTTCAGTTTGCATCGTATCCTGCGGCGACGAAGTAGTGA
>CAYUTT010000066.1:0-8763 GCA_964447575.1 uncultured Methyloceanibacter sp. | reverse complement strand
CGCGACGGCGGGATCGAGGGCGTGGTGATCCGCTTGGGCCGCGGCTTCGGCGAGATCAAGGTCGAGGACGGCTATAGGCTCCGCGCCGGCACGGCCGTTCCCGACGTGAAGGTGGCGCGCGCGGCGGCCGATGCCGGCATCGCCGGGCTTTCCTTCTATCGCGGTATTCCTGGCGGCGTCGGCGGCGCGCTGCGCATGAATGGCGGCGCCCACGGCAAGGAGACCTGCGAGGTTCTGATCGAGGCCCGCGCCGTCGACCGCCAAGGCAACATCCATGTGCTGCCTGTGGCCGACCTCCATTACCGCTACCGGCATTGCGGCGCGCCAGAGGACTACATCTTCACCGAGGCGCTGTTCCAGGGCGAGCCGGGTGATCCCGCCAAGATTCAGGCCGAGATGGACGAGATTGCCGCCTATCGCGAGGAGGTGCAGCCCATCAAGAGCCGCACCGGCGGCTCCACCTTCAAGAACCCGCCGGGCAATAAATCCTGGCAGCTGATCGACGCCGCCGGCTGCCGCGGCTTGAGCGTCGGTGATGCCAAGGTCTCCGAGATGCACTGCAACTTCCTCATCAACGAAGGCAGCGCCACCGCAGCTCAGATCGAGGAGCTTGGCGAGACGGTCCGCGCGCGGGTGAAAGAGACGAGCGGCGTCGAGCTCGAATGGGAAATCAAGCGCCTCGGCAATCCGGCTTAGCCGCGCGCTCTTGGGCGGCGCATTCTCCGCCGTCCCCCCGTGCCAACGTCAGCGAAAGCGGGTAATTCAGTATTCGGCTGATTCGCAGAGCGATTGTCCGCCGCACGCGGAGGGCGAAGCTTTGCCGGTCCTCGCAAAATGGGAGGGGGCGCATGACCGACAAGCAGAAGCACGTCGCCGTTCTGATGGGAGGGCTCTCGTCCGAACGTGAGGTCTCCTTACGCTCCGGCGCGGCTTGCGCCGAGGCCCTCGAAGGCGAGGGCTACAAGGTCACGCAAGTCGATGTCGGCCGCGATGTCGCCGCCCGTCTCGCCGCCATCAAGCCGGACGTCTGCTTCAACGCGCTTCATGGCCGCTACGGCGAGGACGGCTGCATCCAGGGTCTGCTCGAGACCATGGGCCTCCCCTATACCCATTCGGGCGTGCTCGCCTCGGCGCTTGCCATGCACAAGGAGCGCGCCAAGGCCGTGCTCCGGGAGGCTGGCGTGCCCGTGGCCGAAAGCCGGCTCGTGAGCCGGGCAGAGGCCGCCATGGGCCACGTCATGGCCCCGCCTTACGTGATCAAGCCGCCCACGGAAGGGTCGAGCGTGGGCGTCTATATCGTGCGGGAGGACCAGGCCCACCCGCCCCAGGAGCTGAATTCCGCCGATTGGGCCCTCGGTGAGGAGCTGATGGTCGAACGGTTCATTCCGGGACGGGAGCTGACTTGCGCGGTGATGGGCGAGGAGGCCTTGGACGTCATAGAAATCCGCCCGGCTGAAGGGCTTGCCTTCTACGACTATGAGTCGAAATACGCTCCGGGGGGCTCAATTCACGTCCTCCCGGCGCCGCTTAAACCAAATGTTTACCAATTGGTACGGAAGCTGTCGGTAGCGGCTCATAGGGCACTGGGCTGTCGTGGGGTCAGTCGGTCCGACTTCCGATTTGACGACCGGCCGGATGGCACGGGGGAACTGATCTGCCTTGAGGTCAACACCCAGCCAGGCATGACGTCCACGTCGCTGGTGCCCGAGCTTGCAGCCTATGGCGGCCGCTCGTTCGGTGAGCTGGTCCGCTGGATCGTGGAGGACGCGTCGTGCAATCGCTAGGCCCGGCAAGGGGTCAGGCTAGGGGACGAAAGAGCCAAGAGGCTCTGCTCGCGCGCGGCATCGCCGTACCGCGCGATCCCTCGCGCCGGCTGCCGGTGTTGAGCCGCACGCGGGCCCTGATCGGCCGGAAGCCGAGAGTGGTCCGGCTCGGCCGCACCCGCCGCGACCGCGTCCGGGGCAAATGGCTGCTTCTCTGCGTCCTGTTCCTTGGCAGCGCCGTCGTCTATGGCGCCATCGTCGGCGGCCAAACGGGACGTTTGCTCGATGCCGCGGTCACGGGTGTCGAACGGCTCGCCGTCGCCGTCGGCTTCGGCGTCGCGCGGATCACCGTGGAGGGCCAGCACTACACCACCGACTCCCAGATCACGCAGGCGCTCGAAGCCGGCCCCGATACCATGATACTTGGCTTCGACACCGACGCCGCCAAGGAGCGGCTCGAAGCCGTGCCGTGGATCCGGCATGCGCGAGTCATGCGCTTGCTTCCTTCGACCGTGCAGATCGTCATCGAGGAGCGAAGCCCCTACGCGGTTTGGCAGAACAAGGGAAAGACCTTCGTGGTCGACGACGAGGGCGTTGTGCTCGCGCCCGCTCTGCCGCAGGCCTATCCGGATTTGCCGCTCGTCGTCGGCGAAGGCGCGGGCGAGCATGCCGCCGCGCTTTATGCCGTGCTCGAACCCTTTGGCGACCTGAAGCAGAGGATGCTCGCGGCGCTTCGGGTCGGCGATCGCCGCTGGACGCTGAAGCTGCGCACCGGGACCGAGATCATGCTGCCCGACGACAATATCGAGGTCGCGTTGCAATCGCTGACCAAGCTCGAAGCGGAGCGGGGCGTATTCGAACGGGATCTCGCCGCCGTCGATCTGCGCCTGCTCGACCGCATCACGGTGCGCCTGCGCGACCCTGCGGCGGTGCTCGCGGACCCGGCGGCGCCGAACGACGTGCCGACAGCAAGCACAGGCGCCACGCCCAAAGGCAAGACGTAGGACGAGGTTTAAGGGGGATGGCTTACACAACAACAATCAGAGGAAAGCGCCAGCGCATCGTGGCGGCGCTCGACATCGGCACGAGCAAGATCTGCTGCCTGATCGCCAAGACCTCAACGATCCCCGACTGGTTCGAGGGCAAAGGCGACACCGTGCAATTCGAGGTGCTCGGCTTCGGGCATACCCGCGCCGAAGGCCTGAAGGCGGGCATGGTCACCCATCTCGACAGCGCCGAGCAGAGTATCCGCGCCGCGGTCGATGCCGCCGAGCGCATGGCCGGCGTGATCGTCGAGGACGTGCACGTTTCCGTGACCTCCGGCCGGCTCAAGAGCGAGAGCTTCTCGGCGAGCGTGGCGCTGCCGTCCGGCACCGTGCGCGACGACGATGTGCAACGGTTGCTCGCCGGCGGCCGGCAATACGCGTCCCGCGAGAGGCGCGCGGTCCTGCATGCGCTGCCGACGGGCTATCGCATCGACGACAACGGCGACATCAGCGAGCCCCAAGGCATGTGCGGCGAGCGCCTGTCCGTCGACCTCCACACCGTCACGGCGGATGAGGTCGCGATGCGCAACCTCATGCTTTGCGTCGAGCGCTGCCATCTTGGCGTGGCAAGCCTCGTCGCCGCACCCTATTCGAGCGGGCTTTCCGTCGTCACAGCCGATGAAGCGAAGCTCGGCGCTGCTTGCATCGACTTTGGCGCCGGCACCACCACGCTCTCGGTGATTGTCGACGGGCACTTTATCCATGCCGATGCGATTGCGCTCGGCGGCAACGGCATCACCACCGACATCGCCCGCACGCTCGGTGCGCCCATTGAGCATGCGGAGCGATTGAAGACGCTGCATGGCAGCGCCTTTGCTACGCTCTCCGACGAGCGCGAGATCATTACCTATCCATGCGTGAGCGGCATGGCCCAAGGAAGCCTCAACCAGATCACCAAGGCGCAGCTTGCCTGCATCGTCCGGCCTCGCATCGAGGAAATCCTCGATCTCATGCGCCGGCGCCTCGCCGCGAGTGGCTTCGCATCGGAGGTCGCCCAGCACCTGGTGCTGACCGGCGGTGGCAGCCAGCTCACCGGCCTTCCGGATCTTGCATCGAACATGTTTGGACGCCCGGCGCGGCTCGGCCGCCCGCGCGCCATGAACGGTTTGCCGCCCGCGGCCGCTACGCCGGATTTCTCCGCCGCTATCGGTCTCCTCCTTCATTGGGCGCGCGGCGACGAAAGGCTCGGTGCCCGCACCGAGCAATGGTTCTTGCGTACGGGGACAGGGTACTTCGCCAAGGTTGGCGAGTGGATCATGGAGAACTTTTAGACGGACACCAAGGCTATGGCCGGCGCGCATCGGGGGCCGCCGGCGGACGAGCCGCAGCAAGGGACAATTCGCAAGAATTGGAAGCCGCCATGACTATCAACATCAGAGTTCCAGATCTGACCGAACTCAAGCCGCGCATTACCGTGTTCGGTGTGGGCGGCGCCGGCGGCAACGCCGTTAACAACATGATCGCTCGCGGCTTGAACGGGGTGGAGTTCGTCGTCGCCAACACCGACGCGCAGGCCCTGATGAGCTCGAGCGCCGAGCGCCGCATCCAGATGGGCACCAACGTGACCGAAGGTCTCGGCGCCGGGTCCAAGCCCGAAATCGGCGCGGCCGCGGCCGAGGAGGCCATGGCCGATATCAAGGCCCATCTCGTGGGCTGCCATATGGCGTTCATCACCGCGGGCATGGGCGGCGGCACCGGCACCGGTGCGGCCCCTGTGATCGCGCGCGCGTCTCGCGAGGAAGGCATCCTCACCGTCGGCGTCGTGACCAAGCCGTTCCAGTTCGAAGGCTCTCGCCGCTATCGTGCGGCGGAGGCCGGCATCGAGGAGCTCCAGCGATACGTCGATACGCTCCTGATCATCCCCAACCAGAACCTGTTCCGGGTAGCCAACGAGAAGACGACCTTCACCGACGCTTTCGGCATGGCCGACGACGTCCTGCGCGCCGGCGTTTCCTGCATCACCGATCTCATGGTGAAGGAAGGTCTCATCAATCTCGATTTCGCCGATGTGCGCACCATCATGGCCGGCATGGGCAAGGCGATGATGGGCACGGGCGAGGCGAGCGGCGACCGGCGGGCCATCGAGGCAGCCGAGGCGGCGATCTCCAACCCGTTGCTCGATGATGTGTCCATGAAGGGCGCAAGCGGGCTCCTGGTCTCCATCACCGGTGGCAGCGACCTCACCCTCTATGAGGTGGACGAGGCGGCGAGCCGCATCCGCTCGGAGGCCGACGAGGACGCCAACATCATCGTCGGTGCGACCTACGACGACGAGCTTGACGGGATAATCCGCGTGTCGGTGGTCGCCACCGGCATCGGCCTGCTCGCGGAGAGGATGCAGGCCCCAGCCCAGGCTGCTTCTGCCGCGCAACCCGACAGGGGACGGCTGACCGAGCGGCTCGCGGGTCTCGCCGCGCTGCCGGGCACCGGACCTGAGGAGGCGCCCGTGGATCTCGACGAGAGCCTCATGGTCCCTGCCAACGATCCCGCGCAAGAGCCGGCCGTCTGGCGTGCCCCTGGCAATGTGACGATTGAAAAACGACCGGCCCAGGTGACTGGTATTGCCTTACCCCGGACGCCCGCCCAGGCCAGGCCTGCGCAGCCTCAGCAGCCCTTCCAGCCGGCCCCGCCCGCCGCCATCAAGCGGCCCGTGCGGCGTATGCCGAGTGTGGAGGAGTTCCCCATGGTCGCGCAGAAGGCGATCAAGGCTCAGGCTGGCGAGGTGCAGGCGGGGGGTCTTGCGGATCAGAAGCGCAAGCTGGGCTTTTTGGAGAGGCTCGCCAATGTCGGGCGCGGCCGGAAGGACGAGGATGCCGAGATGCCCGCGAAGCTTGAGCCCGAGTTCGGTCAGCGGCGAATGGCGCCTGAGGCCCCCGCCGCGTCCTCGCCAACCCCCCGGGGGGTGCGGATCGAGCGGCCCCGCGAGGTCGCGGTCACGCCGGCTCCCAAGCGAATCGAGCCTCAGCCGCAGTCCCGGCCGCAAGCCGAACCGAGACCGGCCCGGCAGGCGATGGCGGCCGCCGCTCCGGCAGAATCGTTCGACGACGACGACCTGGAGATTCCCGCATTTCTGCGCCGCCGGGCGAACTGAGAACAGGCCGAGAGTTAACCATAACCCTCGGCCTGAAACCCTCCGAGGACAGAAAAGCACGTAAAATCAATGTTCTACATGGAGCCGAAACCCGTAATACAGTGAAAGAAACCGTGATTTGTAGCCCCTGAGTCCGAAGGTTATGGTTCTTACTAGATTGATCGGCAGAACCAAAAAGGCACATCAGGGCCGGAGTACACGGTCATAAGTGCCAGGGAGCGCTGATCAATGGGGGGCTCGGGGTTCTCTCCGGGCTGAGTAGGGAACCAGAAGACGGCGCGGGGGCCATCGGGGGCCATGAAGGGTTTCATAGGGGCACGCCAAACGACGCTTGCCGGCGAGGTTACGCTGACGGGTACAGGGGTCCACAGCGGCGCGCCAGTTTCCATTTCTCTTTGTCCGGCCGATGGCGATGCTGGACTTAACTTCCTGATTTCCAACGGTGACGCGGACGGGATCGAGATCGCTGCCGACCAGCAGTGGGTCACGGGCGTCACGCTATGCACCATGCTTGGCGATGGCAACGGGGCCTCGATCGCGACCGTCGAGCATGTTCTCGCGGCTCTGCGCGGCCTCGGCGTCGACAATGCTTTGATCGAGATCGACAGTGCGGAAGTGCCGATCATGGATGGCAGCGCCGCTCCCTTCGTCGAGGCGATCGACGAGGTCGGACTGACCGAGCTTGAGGCGCCACGCCGGTTCCTAAAGGTTCTGAAGCCGATCTGTGTCGAGGATGGCGGCGCCGTTGGCGAGCTGACCCCGCATAACGGCTTCCATATCGATGTTGAGATCGACTTCGAGACGCCTCTCATCGGGACCCAAAAAATTGAGATCGACGTGAACCCCGGCTCGTTCCGCCGGGAGCTCGCCCGGGCTCGCACCTTCGGCTTTATGCAGGACGTCGAGAGGCTGTGGGCGGCCGGTCTTGCGCTTGGCGCCTCCCTGGAGAACACCGTGGCGATCGGCGACGATCGGATCATCAACCGCGAGGGTCTGCGCTTCTCCGATGAGTTCGTCCGCCATAAGGCGCTCGACGCCGTTGGCGACCTCGCTCTGGCCGGTGCACCCATTCTTGGCGCTTACCGTTCCCGCCGCGGCGGACACAGGCTGAATGCGCTGGTGCTCAAGGCGCTGTTTGCCGACGCCGACGCGTGGACCATGGTTGAAGCGCCGCGTTACCGCGAAGTTCGCCATGCCGAGCTCAGCCATCGTCTTGCGGCCGCGAATTTCGCAGCGGACCGCAGCTAGCCGCGCATCCTGAAGTCTGGAGCCGCCGGGACGGACCGCCCACTTGCGGGCGCGAGCATCGCTCTCCGCAACCGGTCGAGGGCCAAAAAACACCATAATCCACGGGTTTGCTGCTGGGAGCCTGCGTTAGCGCTTGCCGCGGCGTGAATTCCGCGCGAAGACCAGTGCGCCAGGGGGGCGTTCTTGAGGGAGAGCATGGCCGGTCCGGAAAAGCCGCGTTGGGCGTCGGTGCGTCGCGGCGACAATGCGCGAGGCCGCAAGGCCGTTGCTGCTGTCGCGGCGGTGTTTGCCGCGAGCCTGCTTGCCGGGTGCGGCTCCCTCTTCGGCGGCAGCAAACCCGAGCTCGTGAACAACGACCCTGCCGATGTGATCTACGGAAAGGCCGAAGCTCTGATCGACAAGGGCGACTACAAATCGGCCGCCCGTGAATACGAACAGGTCGACATCAATCATCCCTATTCGCGGGAAGCGCGCAACGCCATCGTCATGGCTTCCTACGCCTACTACAAGGCCGGCAGATATGACGAGGCCATCGGCGCGGCCGACCGCTACCTGACTCTTCATCCCGGTACGCAAGAGTCGGATCTGGCGCAGAACATCATCGGAATGTCCTATTACGACCAGGTGCTCGATCCGAAACGCGACCAAACCTACGCGCGCCGGGGGCTTGCCGCCTACGACACGTTGCTTCAGCGCTACCCCGACTCGCGCTACGCGCCGGAGGCCGCGAATCGCGTGCGGATCTTGCGCGACCTCCTTGCCGCGAGTGAGATGCAGGTTGGCCGTTACTATCTGCGCCGCAACAACTACCTTGCGGCGATCAACCGGTTCCGGACGGTTGTCACCGAGTACCAGAGGACCGAGCAGGTTGAAGAGGCCTTGATGCGGCTGACCGAGGCTTATATGGCGTTAGGCATCGTCAACGAGGCCCAGACGGCGGCCGCCGTGCTTGGCCACAACTTTCCGGATAGCCGGTGGTACAAGCACGCCTACGGCCTCCTAGGGCAGCGCGGTCTCCAGCCGCAGGAGCACGAGGGCTCCTGGATTACGAGGACCTGGAAGGGCGCCGGCCAAGCGTAGCAGGCGCGCGATGCTAGCTGCTCTGTCGATCCGCGATATCGTTCTGATCGACAAACTCGATCTCGAATTCGGCCCTGGGCTTTCCGCGCTGACCGGCGAGACCGGCGCCGGCAAGTCGATTCTGCTCGATGCCTTCTCGCTTGCCATAGGCGCACGCGGGGACGCCTCGCTCGTGCGCCGCGGCGCCGAGCAGGGCCAAGTGACGGCCACCTTCGAGCTCTCTCCCGATCATCCGGTACTGGCGCTGCTCGCCCAGAATGGCATCCCGGTCGAGGACGACGTGCTCATTCTGCGTCGCCTGCAAGGTATCGACGGACGGAGCCGCGCCTTCGTCAACGACACGAGCGTGAGCGTTCAACTCTTGCGGCAAGTGGGTCAAGCGCTGGTCGAGATCCACGGCCAGCATGACGAGCGGGCGCTGATCGACGCAAGCGGCCACCGCGACTTGGTCGATGCCTTCGGCGGCTTGGCTGGGGACACGGCCCAGGTCGCGGCGCTTCTGTTCGAACTCTGCGCGGTCGATCTCGCCACGGGC
>CAYUTT010000065.1:0-8786 GCA_964447575.1 uncultured Methyloceanibacter sp. | reverse complement strand
CCCACGCCCTCGGATTCCGCGAAGGATTTCAACAGGGTTTCCAGTTCCGACACGGCGGGGCGGGTGCGAGTCGGTCCGGCGCCCGAGAATATGTACATCCCGCCTTACAGCTTCACCTCCGACACCAAGATCAGAATCGGATAAGCCGACCCATGGCGCATCCTTCTACCTACAAGCCTTCGACCGGTATCGAGAGATGGCTCGACTCCCGGTTGCCGCTGCCGCGGATGGTGCACGACCAGTTCATGGTCTTCCCGACGCCGCGCAACCTGAACTACTGGTGGACCTTCGGCGGCATTCTCACCTTCATGCTCGCCGCGCAAATGGCGACCGGTATCGTGCTTGCCATGCATTACGTGCCGACGCCGGAGGGCGCCTTCGACTCCGTCGAGAGGATCATGCGCGACGTGAACTGGGGCTGGCTGCTGCGCTACGCGCACGCGGTCGGCGCTTCGATGTTCTTCCTCGCGGTCTACATCCATACCTTCCGCGGTCTCTATTACGGCTCGTACAAGGCGCCGCGCGAGGTGCTGTGGATCCTCGGCGTGCTGATCCTGCTGCTCATGATCGCCACCGCTTTCATGGGCTACTCGCTCGTCTGGGGGCAGATGAGCTTCTGGGCCGTGACGGTCATCACCAACCTGTTCTCGTCACTCGATGCGGTGATCCCCGGTCTCGGCACTTCGCTCGTTCAGTGGATCTGGGGCGGGTTCTCGGTGGGCGGGCCGACTCTGAACCGGCTCTACGCGCTGCACTATCTGTTTCCGTTCATCATCGCCGGCGTGGTGATCCTGCATATCTGGGCGCTGCATATCCCCGGCAACAACAATCCCACCGGCGTCGATGTGAAGGCGCCACGCGACACCATCCCCTTCCATCCCTACTACACGATCAAGGACGGCTTCGCGCTGGTGATGTTCCTGATCCTGTTCGGAGGGCTTCTGTTCTATGCGCCGAACTTCCTCGGCCATCCGGACAACTACATCGAGGCCAATCCGCTGCAGACGCCGCCCCATATCGTGCCCGAGTGGTACTTCCTGCCGTTCTACGCGATCCTGCGCGCCATCCCCGACAAGCTCTTCGGTGTGATCGGGCTGATCGGTTCGATCGGCATTCTGTTCTTCGTGCCATGGCTCGATACCTCGCGTATCCGCTCGACAAGCTACCGGCCGATCTACAAGTGGTTTTTCTGGCTGTTCGTGGTGACCTGCATCGCGCTCGGTTATCTCGGGTCACAGGCGCCGGAGGGCTGGTACCTGTTCTTCGGACGCCTGTTCACGTTCTACTACTTCGCGTTCTTCCTGCTGGTCATGCCGATCGTCGGGCTGATCGAGCGGCCGAAGAAGCTGCCCGGCAGTATCACGCAGGCTGTCTTGGAGTCGGAAGGACCACCGCCTCAGCCGTCAGCCGAAGCTTCATCGGGCGAGCCCGCGCGCGAAGGAGTGGCGTGATGAGGATGGTTCGCATTGCTTTCGCCGCCACCCTGTTTGCCTTCGCCGTACCCGGCGCGGGCCTGACCGCCGACGCTCCGAAGATCGAAGCCCAGGACTGGACCTTCGAGCCGCCCTTCGGCCATTTCGACAAGGCTCAACTCCAACGGGGCTATTGGGTCTACAAGCAGGTCTGCGCCAACTGTCATTCGACGCGGCTTCTGTCCTACCGCAATCTCGGCGAGCCGGGCGGGCCGGGCTTCTCGGAGAAGGCCGTCGAGACTTTGGCCTCGCAGCAGCAAATTACGGACGGGCCTGACGAGAAGGGCCAGATGTTCCAACGGCCGGGCCAGCCGTCGGATCGCTTCCGTTCGCCCTATGCGAACGACCAGGCGGCGCGGGTGGCGAACAACGGCGCGTTGCCACCGGATCTTTCCGTGATGGCCAAGGCACGCCCCGGCGGTCCCGACTATATCTATGCGCTGCTCACCGGCTATCAGGACCCGCCCGAGGGCTTCGAGATGAGCCAGGGCATGCACTACAACAAGGCCTTCCCGGGCCATCAAATCGCGATGGGCAAGCCCCTGTTCGACGGGGTCATCCCCTATACGGACGGCACCGCGCCGACAGTCGACAACTACGCCAAGGACGTGTCGGCCTTTCTCATGTGGGCCGCCGAACCCAAGCTCGAGGAACGGTACAAGGTCGGCGCGCGGGTCATGATCTTCCTGATCGTCTTCGCGGTAATCATGTATCTGTCGAAGCGCGCCGTCTGGGCACGCCTCCACCGCCGAGCCCGGGCGGACTCCCACACGGCCTGAGATCGTCCATGACGCGAGCGCTCGCCTTTCTCCTCATTGCGCTCGTGAGCTTTCCGGCATTCGCCGCGGACGCACCGGCGCCGAAGGACATGGTGCTGCTTACCGTGGGCGGGCTCGTCGGCAAGACCAATCGCGGTCCGTTCGATCCGAAGCGCGACAGCCTGCTCGCCAAGCTAAAGGTCGAGTTCAAGAACGGCTTTGCGTTCGACCGCGCCATGCTGCTCGCGCTGCCGCAAGGAACGGTCAAGGCGAAGCCCGTCGAGTTCGAGGAGGAAGCGACCTTCTCAGGCCCGCTCCTGCGCGAGGTCTTCGGCTTCATGGAGGCCGCCAAGGTCAAGACCACGTTCATCGCCGCCGACGGCTATACCGGCTATCTCCTGCCGGAGGACATCGACAGCTCCGACTATATCCTCGCGCTCGAAGCCGACGGCGTGCCGCTCGGAGTAGGCCAGCAAGGGCCGCTCTGGCTGCTGAACACGCGCCCGGAAGGCGCCACGCCCGAGGAGGACGGTCGTGGCCGTCATGTGTGGGCCGTGATCTACATGCATATCGGCGAGTGATCTGCGCCAAGGGGGAACCATGACGAAAGCGGTGCTCGGCATCATCGGCGGCTCGGGACTTTACGATCTGCCTGGGCTCCAGAACGTGCGCGAGGAGCGAATCGAGAGTCCATGGGGCGAGCCCTCGGCGCCGCTCAGGTTCGGCGATATCGACGGGCTTCCCATCGTATTCCTCTCGCGTCACGACAAGGGTCACCGTCTCTCGCCCACCGACATCAACTACCGCGCCAATATCGATGTCATGAAGCGGGCCGGGGCCACCGACCTCATTTCGCTGTCCGCTTGCGGCTCCTACAAGGAGGAGCTCCCGCCCGGGACGTTCGTCCTCGTGGACCAGTTCGTCGATCGGACCCACAACCGGGCGACATCGTTCTTTGGCACGGGCTGCGTAGCCCATGTCTCCATGGCGCATCCCACCTCGCCGCGCTTGCGCATGCGGATCGCCGAGGCGGCGCAAGCGGAAACCATCCCCGTGGCGCGCGAGGGCACGTATGTCTGCATGGAGGGCCCGCAATTTTCCACGCTCGCCGAGAGCCTGACCTATAAGGGCCTCGGCTACGCGGTGGTGGGCATGACAAACCTGCCCGAGGCCAAGCTCGCTCGGGAGGCGGAGCTTTGCTACGCCACGGTCGCCATGGTCACGGATTTCGATTGCTGGCATCCCGACCACGAGGCAGTGACCGTGCAGGACATCATCCGGGTTTTGATGGCGAATGCGGAGAAGGCCGCGCGGCTCGTGGCGCGTTTGGCGCGGGATTTCCCGCGCGAGCACGAGCCCTGCCCCATCGGCTCCGACCGGGCGCTGGATACGGCCATCATCACGGCCCCCGAGGCGCGTGACCCCGAGCTTCTGAAGAAGCTCGACGCGGTGGCAGGCCGGGTGCTGAAGGGCTAAGGGGGCGTCCCTAGCCAGCCGCGTGCGGTTCGATTATAGCCACGTTCGGGAACGCGTCGGCTGCTCATCCCGTTATGGAGAGACCCACCATGAACTTGACCACGGATATCGATCTCAAGGGTCTCGTGCGGACCATCCCGGACTATCCCAAGCCGGGCATCATGTTCCGCGACATCACCACGCTGCTCGGTCATGCGACCGGCTTTCGCGCCTGCGTCGAGGATCTGGTCAGGCCGTTCCACGATCAGCGCGTGGAGGCTGTCGCCGGCATCGAGGCGCGCGGCTTCATTCTCGGCGGGGCCGCGGCCGACCGCCTGCGCTGCGGCTTCGTGCCGATCCGCAAGAAGGGCAAGCTGCCGGCCAAGGCCATCGGCCAGGATTACGAGCTCGAATACGGAATCGACGTCATCGAGGTTCACGAGGACGCGCTCAGCCCCGGCGAGCCGGTTTTGCTGGTTGACGATCTGATCGCCACCGGCGGTACGGCGGTGGCCGCGGTCAAGCTCCTGCGCCGTCTGAAGGCCGAGGTGATCGGCGCGGCCTTCGTCATCGACCTGCCGGATCTCGGCGGCTGCGCGCGCCTTGCCGAGCTCGGCGTCGAGTGTCACACGTTGATTTCGTTTGAAGGCGAGTGAGGGCACTCCTATAGCCGCGTGGGCTGTGCTAAGGCACGCGCATGAACATCGACGGCAAGCCCTATCGCACCATCTGGCTCGGGACCGACGGCGTCTCGGCGGAGATTATTGACCAGACCAAGCTGCCTTTTGCGCTCGAGATTGTCTCGCTTAGGACGCTCGAGGACGCGGCGCATGCCATCTCCACCATGCAGGTCCGGGGGGCGCCGTTGATCGGCGCGACGGCGGCTTATGGGGTGGCGCTGGCGCTCCGTGCCGATCCATCCGACGAGGGCCTGGACCGGGCCTGCGAGAGGCTCGCCGCCACGCGCCCGACCGCGATCAATCTCCGCTGGGCGCTGGATGAGATGAAAAAGGCCGTGCAAAACCAGCCGCGCGAGGCGCGCGTCGCGGCGGCCTTCGCCCGCGCAGCCGCGATCTGCGACGAGGACGTGGAGACCTGCCGGAAGATCAGCGAGCATGGAGTCGGGCTGATCCAGGCGCATGCCGAGAAGAAGCGCGGCGAACGGGTCAATATCCTCACCCATTGCAACGCCGGATGGCTTGCCACCGTCGATTGGGGTACGGCGCTCGCGCCTATCTATCGCGCCCATGACGAAGGGATCGCCGTGCATGTGTGGGTGGACGAGACGCGGCCGCGCAACCAGGGCGCCTCGCTTACCGCATACGAGCTGAAAGCCCATGGCGTGCCGCACACCATCGTCGCCGACAACGCCGGCGGACACCTCATGCAGCACGGGCTGGTGGATCTGTGCATCGTCGGCACCGACCGCACCACGGCGGCGGGCGATGTGGCCAACAAGATCGGCACCTATTTGAAGGCGCTCGCGGCCAAGGACAACGGCGTGCAGTTCTTCGTGGCATTGCCGCACTCGACCATCGATTGGAGCCTCGACGACGGGAGTGCCATCCCCATCGAGGAACGCGATGCGCGCGAGGTCACTCACATGTCGGGCCAACTTCCGGACGGCTCGGTCGCGACCGTGGCCATCGCGCCGGACGGAAGCCCTGCGGCGAACTACGCCTTCGATGTCACACCGGCGCGCCTCGTTACCGGCTTCATCACCGAACGTGGCGTCACGCCGGCGACACGCGAAGGGCTTGCCTTGCTCTACCCCGAACATCGGAAGGCCGCCGCTTAGCTCTCCTGCATGAGCAGCGTCCGCGCGCCTTTTTCTGTTCACAGAGGGACACTAGGGTCGCGGGATGCGATCGAACTTCTCCATTCTTGCTGGCATCGCTGCGTTGGCGCTTTGCCTGCCGAGCGGCCCGGCGCGCACAGGCGAGGTCCACTATTACGAGGTGCCAGCGGGCGACCGTCCTCACGATGTGGCGCCGGCGCCGGACGGCGCAGTCTGGTACACGGGTCAGCACAAGGGTGTGCTCGGCCGGCTCGATCCCAAGACGGGCGAGGTCAGGCGGATTCCGCTCGGGGAAGGATCGCGTCCGCATGGCGTCATCGTGGGTCCCGAGGGGCATGCGTGGGTAACCGATAGCGGTCTCAACGCCATGGTCCGCGTCGATGCGAAGACGGAGGAGGTCAGCGTTTTTCCGCTGCCCCAATCCGCGAGCAACGCCAATCTCAATACGGCCGCTTCCGACGGTGAGGGGCGCGTCTGGTTCACAGGGCAGACTGGCTTCCATGGCCGGCTCGATCCCAAAACGGGGACGATGGACGTCTGGGAGTCGCCAAGGGGCAGGGGGCCTTATGGGATTACGGCGACGCCCTCAGGTGAGATCTACTATGTGTCCCTCGCTGGCTCCTTCCTCGGCAAGCCCGACCTCGAGACCGGCGAGACGACGGTGATCGAGCCCAAGACGGAGGAGGCCGGCACGCGGCGCGTCTGGTCGGATTCCAAGGGCCGGTTGTGGGTGAGCGAGTGGAACACGGGCAATCTCAGCCGCTACGACCCCTCGACCAAGAGGTGGGCGGTCTACAGGCTGCCGGGGGAGGACCCCCGCACCTATTCTGTCTTCGTGGACGATCGCGACAGACCCTGGGTCAGCGATTTCGGCGCCAACGCCATCCTCAAGTTCGATCCCGAGACCGAGACGTTCGAGAGCTTTCCGAGCGATCGTCCAGGGGCGGCGGTGCGCCAAATGCTCGGCCGTCCCGGCGAGATGTGGGGTGCGGAGTCCGGCACCGACCGTCTCGTGGTGATCCGCGATTAGAGAAAGGGCGCAAGGACCGATCGGCCCTCGCGCCCTTCGTCAAATCAGCCTAAAAGCCGAACCAAAGGCTGACGCCTGGGCGCCGATAATAGGGCCGGTAGTAATAGGGGTAAGGCCGGTAGTAGGGCCGATAATACCCGTAGGGCCGGTAATATGGCCGTGAGTATCGGTAAGGCCGGTAGTAAGACCTGCCGTAACGGTACCTCTTCTTGTACTTCTTCTTGACTTCGACCAGGTCGCCGTTGGTGTGGCTATAGTCAAGTGCCGCCTTTGCTGGCAGGGCTGAAGCAGGCTTCGGCCCGGCAAGGACGGCGACGGCGAAAAAGGCCGCTAGGGCCGTGAAAAGCGCTCCACGCATGGGTGGTTACCTCGCGACTGGGTTCAACCTTCCCTCAGCTAACCCACAAAGTGGGGATCGGTTCTCCAAAAGGAAAGCCCCGAGAGTTGGAAGAGTTAAACCGCAGCGGCCCGGTGGGCCGATCCTTGCGGAATCCGCCCAGCCTTGCATCGCCCTGACACCTTGCGCGCTAGGCCAGGACCATTACTACGGCGAAACCTAGCACCGCGGCCGCGGCGGTCGGCGCGACCCATGTCACGACCCCGCTCTGAGCCGCCGCACCGCCGGCGCGCGATGCGCTCGGGGTCACGACAGGCTGAAGACTGGCCGCCGCGACGAGCGAGGCTGTGTGCTTGGCATGCCATTTGGGCCCTGGGCCGCGCATATAGTGCCGCTCGGGCCGATATACGTTGCGAAACGTACCCACCTTAATTCCCTCATCCAGAAACGCCCCTAACTTCCTAGAATTCATACAAATATGTTGCGAATCGGTATCCGACCGTGGCGGAACTTAGGATTCTTCGCCGCAGGGGGGGCCGTCCGTCCTTGCCGGGCGGGGCGAAACTTGCCAAAAGCGCGCCATGCAAAGCCAATGGAACGACGAGACTGCGAAGAGCATGGTCGAGGCCTATGGCGCCGAAGGCGTCAATGAGGATGTCGCTCTTCGCGTCTACACCACCCGTCTCTTGGGCCGGGATCCGCTGCTCGTGCTGCATGGGGGCGGCAACACCTCGGTGAAGACCCGGGCCACCGACGACCTCGGCAAGGAGCACGCGGTGATCGCGGTGAAGGGCTCCGGCGCCGACATGGCCGATATCGAGCCTTGGGGGCTGCCCGCGGTGAAGCTTGCACCGTTGCGGGAGCTTCGCGCGCTCGACGCGCTGTCCGACGAAGCCATGGTGAATGTGCAGCGCCTCAATCTGCTCGACGCCTCTGCGCCGAACCCGTCGGTCGAGACGTTGCTGCACGCCTTCCTGCCGCACAAATTCGTCGATCACACGCATGCGGCCGCGGTCCTTTCCATCGTCGATCAGCCCGACGGCGAGGCGCTGGCGCGCGAGGTCTATGACGGGCGCATGGGGATCGTTCCCTACATCGCGCCGGGCTTCGGGCTCGCCAAGGCGGCTGCGCAAGTATTCGAGGAGAAGCCAGACGTCGAAGGGCTGATCCTGCACAAGCACGGCATTTTCACCTTCGGCGAGACCGCGCGCGAGGCGTATGAACGCATGATCGAGATGGTGTCCCTCGCCGAGAGCCGCTTGCGCCAAGGGCGCCCCGTCGTGTTTCCGAAGGCGAAGATCGCCGCGCAACTCGAGACGGCGGCGGAGATCGCGCCGAGCCTGCGCGGCGCTTGCGCCATCAGACGAGAGAACGCGGAGCCAATCCGCTTCATTGCCGAGCTCCGCACCGGCCCTGAGATCCTCGACTACGTCAACGGTGCGGAACTTGCGTCCTACAGCCAGCGCGGCGTCGTGACGCCCGATCACATCATTCGCACCAAGAACAAGCCTTTGGTGGTGCCGGCGCCGGAGGCCGGCCGGCTCGACGACTTTGCGCGCGCGGTGAAGGCGGCGGTCGATGAATTCGCCGCCGACTACGATGCCTATTTCGCGCGCGAGAACGCGGCCGTGGGCGGCACCAAGACGAAGCTCGATCCCATGCCGCGCGTCATTCTGGTCCCGGGCGTCGGCTTGTTCGGTTTGGGTCGCAGCGCGAAGGATGCCGCGATCGCCGGCGATCTCGCCGAAAATACGGTCAAGGTCGTCACCAAGGCGGAGGCGATCGGCCGCTACGAGCCGCTGCCCGAGAGCGATCTTTTCGCGCTCGAATATTGGAGCCTCGAGCAGGCCAAACTGAAGGGCGCGGTGGCGAAGCCGCTGACCGGGCAGATCGCGGTTGTGACCGGCGCCGGCGCCATCGGCTCTGCCACGGCACG
>CAYUTT010000064.1:0-8815 GCA_964447575.1 uncultured Methyloceanibacter sp. | reverse complement strand
CCATTGGTCTGGGGAGGCGCCGGAGGCCGACTGGGCCGCGGTGAAGGCCGACGCCATCGCGGCGCTCGTGGCGCTCGGTCTCAGCCAGGCCAATATCCAGGTCACACGCGAGGCCCCGTCCTGGTTCCATCCGGGCCGCTCCAGCGCACTGAAGCTCGGGCCGAAGGTGACCCTCGGCGTGTTCGGCGAATTGCATCCCGATACGCTGGCCGCCCTCGACGCCGAGGCGCCGATGGCGGCCTTCGAACTTTACCTCGACGCCCTCCCGCCCGCGAAGCGCAAGGGCACGGCGAAGCCTGCGCTCGACGCCTCCGATCTCCAGGCGGTGCGGCGCGATTTCGCCTTTCTGGTGGACAGAGACGTTGCCGCGGGCGCCGTGATACGCGCGGCCTCGGGTGCCGACCGGGCGCTGATCGCGGACGTGAACGTGTTCGACGTGTTCACGGGCCGAGGCATACCGCAAGGCAAGAAATCGCTCGCCATCGAGGTGACACTGCAGCCGCGCGACAAGACGCTGACGGACGGCGAGATCGACGCGGTGGCCGAAAAGATCGTCGCCGCGGTCACGAAAGCCACCGGCGGCGAGCTGCGCGGCTAGAACGACGCTGCAGGTTTTAGCGTTGCCTAACGCGGGCCGAAGCCCAAGAAGCCGCTCGGCTCGCGACGCTTCCTCTGGCCTGCGCCGTAGAACGGCTTGTCGGCGCAGGCGCTCGCAAGCTGGCGAGAAAGCTGCTTCGGCATGGCCGGCGCCGGGCGCCAATCGGCGCAAAGCACAGCGACCTTACCGCCGAGCGCGTCCGAACCGGCCGCGCAATAGAGGCCTGAGCCGTCCGGGCGCGGCGTGAAGCGCACGCCCTCCGATGACCCGCCGTCGCCGAGCTGTGCGCCGAGATGGTTCAGCGCATAGATGCGGCGCACGGCTTCCTGCGGCGCGAAACGCTCCGGCCGCATATGCGTCTTGGCGAGCGGGATCGCCTCGATCGCCGCGACCCGCCAGGCGCTGTCAAGGCGGGCCAGATGCACCTTGGCCATCAGCCCATAGTCGCGGCAGATGCCGAAGCGCGTCATCTCGGCGGTGCCGGGATGCAGGAAATTCCCGAGCCCGTAGAAGATGAGCGAATTGCCGGCCCGCTCCACGCCTTGGGCCACATGCGGGTGATGGCCGACGATCAGGTCGATGCCTTTCTCGCGCGCGGCGAAGCCGCGCCACTCTTTCAGCTGCCGCTGGTCAGGAACGACGCGGCCCTCGAGCCCGTAATGGATGGAAAGGATGCGGTAGTCGGCGGGAAGCTCGGCCAGCCGGTTCACGATCAGCGCGAAGTCTTTCGGGTGGCGGTACGACGCCTGGCCGGTCTTGTTTTCGCCCGCGCGATGCTCCTCCCGCTGGCCGGTGATGATGCCGGTCGCGCCGAAGCCGAGCCTGACATCGCCCAGCTCCAGGCAGCCGGGGCGAGTCGCCTCCTCGAAATTGGTGCCGATGCCGGCATAGGCGATCGGGTGCTCCGCGGCCGCGACGGCCATGTGGTAGAGCGTCTCCTCCGCGCCGTTCGCGCCATAATCCATCGAGTGGTTGTTGGCGAGCGAGAACAGGTTGAAACCCCTGCTGATGAGGGCCCGCAACGCCTGCGGATGACTCTTGAAATTATAGGGTGAGGTTTGGCCCTTGCCGTCAGGCTCAAGGTCGTTGCGGTCGGTGAGCACCGTCTCGAGATTGACGAAGGCGAAATCGCCGTCGATCTCGCGCGCGATGCTCGAAAGCGAGTCGCTAAAGGAGAGGAGCTTGCCGTCCTTGCGGAACCCTTGCGGGTCCACGGCCGCGCCCTTCGGGTTGAAGCCCGCGTCGCCTGTGAGCACGATGGTCAGCTGGTCGGGGCCAGGCTCCTTCGGCGCGCTCTCGCCGATCGAGGCCGTGTATTCGGTGCTGGCGCAAGGCGCAAGCCGCGCGGCGCCCTGAAGCGCGCTGCCGCCGGCAACGAGCGCGATAGCCGCCGCCGCGGCGCCGAGAGGCTTGAGCGGGCGGCGTGGCATGAGTCAGACGGCCCTCACGTCATGACCTCCTGATCCGCCAGGTTGCGAATCGGTGCCGTATCGAATCCCAGATTGTGGTCGCGGGCAAGATGCACCATCGCGCGCTCGGCAAGCGCCGTGATGGTGAGCAGCGGATTGCAGCCGATGGAGCGCGGAATCACCGCACCGTCGCAGACATAGAGCCCGGCATGGACCGCCTCGCCACGCCGGCCGGCAAAGGCCTGGCACTTGTGGTTAACCACGCCGCGGTCTGCATCCTCGCCCATGCCGCAACCGCCGAGTGGGTGCGCGGTGGCGGGCTTGCTGCCCGCGCTCGTCGCGGCGAGTGGGCTCTTGATGTAGCGGGCACCGACGGCCTCCGCCGCCTTGGTCAGCGCTTCGTCGACGCGGGCATAGACGGGTTGCTCGGCGACATTGGGCCAGTGCACTTGCAGGCGGCCGTTCTCGAGCTCGAGGCGGCCCTTCGCATCGTCATGGGACACGACGAAGAAGGTGTGGAGGTGGGAGAGCGGACCCTGATAGACGCCCTTGATCAGGCTCTGCGCCGCGCCGAGCAGACGCCCTCCCGAGATGAAGAAGACCGGGAGGAGTGGCGCCAACGCGGACGGCAGTACGCCCTCTTGAATGATCATGCTGCGATCGAGGTCGCGCGCGTCTGGCAGCTCGATCTGGCCCGCGACGCAGGCACCGACCGTGTCGCCGGTATATTTCGGCGGCTCGCCGACGCCCACGGCATTCACCTTCTCGCGGCCACCGAGCGCAAAGGCGATGATGTCCCCGTTGGCGGAGAAGCTCGTCCCGAGCCGATCCGAAAGCTCCAAGCCGCGATCGCGGGAGCGAAGCAGAATCTCCGTCGAGCCGAGCGTGCCGGCGGAGAGCACCACGGTCTTGGCGTCGACGGAGCGGGGCGCAGCATCCTTCGCTTCGGTGGGCGCGAAATGCACGCGCCAAGTTTGCCCACGTTTCTCGATATGGCTCACGGTGAGCTCGGTGAAGATCTCGGCGCCGTGGGTCTTCGCATCCGGGAGATAAGTCATCGCCACGGTATTTTTGGCGCCGACGTTGCAGCCCGAGCAGCAATCGCCGCAGAGCGTGCAGGCGGCTTGTGCGACCCCTGCCGGATTCACGGTTTCCTCGAAGCTCACCACCACCGGCGCGGCGACGGGGGGGCGGCCGAACGCGGCGCTTGCCTTCTCGAGCGCGCGGAACTTGGAGAGCGCGGGCGCAGCGCCATAGCGCGATGGCCGCAGCATGGCTTGGGCCCGCTCGAAACCGAGATCGAGCAAACCATCCTTCGCCACTTCATCCGGCCAGGCGCGGTCGTCGAACACGCGTGCATCGGGACGCAAGGCGACGGCCGCATTAATGAGAGAGCCGCCGCCAAGTCCACAGCCGACGAGCACATGAATGTCGGCGCCAAGCCGGAAATCGTAGAGCCCGGTGCGAGAGCCCGAGCGTAACGTGCCGCCGTTCAGCTGCAGCTCGCGGCGAAGCTCCGGCAACCGTCCCGGGAAGGCGCCGGTCGGCACCTCGCGGCCCCGCTCGATGACGCAGACGCGTTGCCCGGCGCGGGACAGCCGCGACGCCGCGACGCCGCCCCCATAGCCGGAGCCGACCACAACCACGTCATAGGCGGGCCTCATGGCCCCTTGCGGCAAGGACAAAGTCAGTTGCATGGCCCTCAATAGCCCAGATCCGCCAGGCGTCCCAAGCGCTTATCCCGGGGCGGCCAAGCATCAATTCAAATCACGGTCGCGCGAGACCCACTTTGCCGGCGCACGCCCGCTCCTTATCGTCTCAGGAGGACAGAACTATGGAGAGACTTCCATGATAGCGCGATGGGTTTGCGCAGGGCTCGTAGCCGCGTTCCTGGCCGTCTGCATTCTCGCGGGCGGGACCGAGACCGCCAGAGCGGCCGACACCAAGACTGCGATTTTCGCAGGCGGCTGCTTCTGGTGCGTGGAAGATGCTTTCGACGAGATCGACGGCGTGACGGAGACCATCTCTGGCTATGCCGGCGGCACGACGCCCAATCCGACCTATGGCAGCCACAAGGGCTATGTCGAGGCGGTCAAGGTGACCTACGACCCGGCGAAGGTCACCTACGCGAAGCTGCTCGATCATTTCTGGCGCAACATCGATCCCTTCGATGCGGACGGGCAGTTCTGCGACAACGGCCCGGCCTATCGCACGGTCGTGTTCGTATCGGACGACGCGGAGAAGACGCTGGCGGAGACCACGAAACAGGAGATCGCCGAGCGGTTCAGGAAAAAGGTGGAGACCGAGATCAGGCCGACCACCACGTTCTACGCGGCCGAAGGCTATCACCAGGACTATCACATCAAGAATCCGATCAGCTACAAGTACTACAAGTGGAACTGCGGACGCGCCCAGCGGCTCGCCGAAATCTGGGGCGACAAGAGCTCGTGACTGCGGCTCGCGGCAGCGCTGTGGGCGCACCACCACGCATGACCCACGGCAAACGAAGAGGGCCCCGCGCCACGCGCGAGGCCCTCAATGCTCGTCCGAGCATGCGATCTAGAGGATGATCCAGATACCCTTGTCGTTCCGCTTCTTCCAGGCGCGGTGGTCGGCCTTGCAGCCCTTCTTATAGGCCTTGCGGGCGTTCTTGTTGTACGGGTAGAGCGCGTCGGCGCGAGCATCGCATCTGGGCTTTGCGTCAGCCGGAGCCGGCGCCATCGTCACGGTCGCGCCCGCCACGATCAGCGATGCCGCGGCAGCAAGAAACATATTCCTAAGCATGGACCACTCCTATGAATGAACTTCGCAGCGCGACAGCGGCGCGGCGCATTGCTCTAGCAGGAAGGGTCTTGCGATTGTGTTGATTCGGCATTGCCGTCATCACAAAGAGAAAGGGGCCCCGGAGGGCCCCTTTCGAACAGCAGTGAGGACGACGAGCGGCTAGCTTCTGTCCAAAATCTTGAACTTACCGCGCACGCCAGTCTTGCCCATGGCCGCCTTGTAGGCTTCCTTGCAATCCTTGTTGTAGGCGCGGCGCATCTTGCGGTCGTCCGGATACTTCATCTCCGCGGCTTCCTTACAGGTAACCGCAGCCTCGGCCGTGCCCGGAACAGTCGCAGAGGCGCCCGCGAGAATCGTGATTGCGGCGGCAGCGAGAATGGCTTTCTTGAACATGGTTTTTTCTCCTGTCTGTTGAACGGGCGGACGTCTGACACCTGCCTCACTCGGCGTGCCAGCGCCAAACCCCGGGGTTAAACGCTTTGCTCGGCTTGTCGATCCAGACTCGGAAGAGCCCGGCCGGGACGCGAAAGGGGGCCGCAAAGAGACCCCCCTTTCGCAATGAGGATAGGCTCCCGCTACTCTTGAGTGGCTTTCCAGGCCTCCTTACAGGCCTTCTTCCACTCATGACGCATCTTGCGATCATCCGGATATTGCATCTTGGCGGCTTCCTTGCAGGTCATGCCTGCCATGGTGCCGGCCTCGGCAGACTCGATCTGCAGGGGAAGCGTCGTGGCGGAAACGAGACCGGCCGCAATGGCGGCGAGAAGCAGCTTCTTTATCATTGTAATGTCTCCAATCGCATTGGGAGGACCTTCCTAGCAGACTCCCCCTAGGCCCCGACAGATACAAATTTATGGCAGCGCCCTCATGGTTTCGCCTTAATTATCGACTGCCCCGGCTTGACCACGGGCGCATTGCTCCCCTACCTAGCCGCCCATGAGTCCTTCCGAGGCGCCGCCCCTCTCCCACATCCGCAACTTCTCCATCATCGCCCATATCGACCACGGCAAATCGACGCTCGCGGACCGGCTGATCCAGCTCTGCGGCGGCCTGACGGCGCGCGAGATGAAGGAGCAGGTGCTCGACTCCATGGAGATCGAGCGCGAGCGCGGCATCACCATCAAGGCCCAGACCGTGCGCCTCGATTATCGGGCCAAGGACGGCCAGTCCTATGAGCTGAACCTGATCGATACACCTGGCCATGTCGACTTCGCCTACGAGGTGAACCGCTCGCTCGCAGCCTGCGAAGGGTCTCTGCTCGTGGTCGACGCCACGCAAGGCGTCGAAGCGCAGACGCTCGCCAACGTCTACCAGGCGCTCGACAACAATCACGAGGTCGTGCCGGTCCTGAACAAGATCGACCTGCCCGCCTCCGAGCCTGAGCGCGTACGCCAGCAGATCGAGGACGTGATCGGCCTGGACGCGCACGACGCGCTCGAGATCTCGGCCAAGACCGGCAAGGGTATCGAGGACGTGCTGGAGGCGATCGTGCATCGCCTCCCGCCGCCCAGGGGCGAGGCGGGCGCACCGCTGAAGGCGCTGCTCGTCGACAGCTGGTACGATTCCTATCTCGGGGTTGTGGTGCTCGTGCGCATCATCGACGGCACATTGTCCAAGGGCCAGCGCATCCGCCTGATGTCGACCGGGGGCGCCTACCAAGTGGATCGGGTCGGCATCTTTCGCCCCAAGCAGGAGATGCGTGGCCGGCTCGGCCCCGGCGAGATCGGCTTCTTTACCGCCTCGATCCGCGAGGTGGCGGACACCCGCGTGGGCGACACGGTGACCGACGAGAAGAAGCCGACGGCCGCCCCGCTGGCCGGCTTCAAACCGGCGCAGCCCGTAGTGTTCTGCGGTCTCTTCCCGGTGGACTCCGGCGATTTCGAGGACTTGCGCGAGGCGGTCGGCAAGCTCCGCCTCAACGACGCAAGCTTCGACTACGAGATGGAGACCTCCGCCGCGCTTGGCTTCGGCTTCCGTTGCGGTTTCCTCGGGCTCTTGCATTTGGAGATCGTGCGCGAGCGCCTGGAGCGCGAGTTCGACATCGACCTCATCGCCACGGCGCCGTCGGTCATCTATCGCGTCCATCTCACGGATGGCAGCATGCTCGAATTGCATAATCCGGCCGACATGCCGGAGGCGCAAAGGATCGCCAGGATCGAGGAGCCTTGGATCGAGGCGACGATTCTCGTGCCCGACGAGCATCTCGGTTCCGTGCTCAAGCTCTGCGAAGACCGGCGCGGGCGGCAGAAGACGCTGACCTATGCCGGGAGCCGCGCCATGCTGGTCTACGAGCTTCCCCTGAACGAGGTGGTGTTCGATTTCTACGACCGGCTGAAGTCGGTCTCCCGCGGCTACGCGTCGTTCGACTACCACATCATCGGCTACGAGGACGGCGACCTGGTGAAGATGGCGCTGCTCGTCAACGGCGAGCCGGTCGATGCGCTCTCGGTCATCGTCAACCGCAGCCGCGCCGAGGCGCGTGGCCGCGCCATGGTCGACAAGCTCAAGGACCTCATTCCGCGCCACATGTTCAAGATCCCGATCCAGGCGGCGATCGGCGGGAAGGTCATTGCGCGGGAGACGATCAGCGCGCTGCGCAAGGACGTGACCGCCAAATGCTATGGCGGCGACATCACCCGCAAACGCAAGCTTCTCGAGAAGCAGAAGGCCGGCAAAAAGAAGATGCGGACCTTCGGCAAGGTCGACATCCCGCAAGAGGCGTTCATCGCCGCGCTCAAGATGGACGCGGATTAGGCGCCCCGCCGGCCTCCTCAGCGAATTCGCTCGGCTTCAGGAAACCAAATCGACTCGCCGGCGTTGGGCACCCGCGTGCGCGAACGCGCCGCCGCTGCGTCTGCGCTGCGCCACCGGTACGCAAAGATCACGCCACAGGTTTCATGCTGTTGGCGAATGATGTTTTGTGGTTAAATCTTTCCTAACGACTTGCCGTCTTCTTGCCACTTTCCAGTCTTCGCAGGGCAGATTGTGGCAAGACCTTGATATTGTTATGTCTCATTAACTTCTTTGCTTGACAGCGACGAATATATCACTTTCATTCGCGGCGACAGCGGCAGCAGACTGGGGACGTCGCGATGAGGCCTTAGGGCCCTCGACCCTCCGCCTCCTGCAATAAGAGACCCGCTGCCCGCGCCATTCGCGCTTCGCGCGCGCCGGAATCGTTTGGGGAGGAGCGCAAACCCGCAGGGGGAGTGATGCGGATCGTTCTCGCTATCGCATTGAGCCTACTGCCGCTCGCCTGGTCCGAGGCCGCGCGCGCCCAGGATCAAGGGGCGCAGGCCAAGAACCGTCCCTCAGCAGCGGCCATCCGCGAAAACTACCAGGCGCGCCTCAACGACAACACCGTGACCATCATGGCAGGCGGCGCGTACGGCACCGAGTTCGCCGTGGTGCAAGACATCGCCGCCTCGCTCGACGACGACGACGCGTTGCGCATCGTGCCCATGGCTGGCAAGGGACCGGCGCAGACGCTCAAGGACGTCCTGTTCATGCGCGGCGTCGACATGGGCATCACGCAGGCGAATGTGCTCAACCATTTCGCCGAAACGGGCGAACTCGGCCCGCTGAAGGGGCAGATCACCTACATCGCCAAGCTCTTCAACGAGGAAATGCATGTCCTCGCGCGCGCCGAGATCGATGATGTGCGCAAGCTCGACGGCATGACCGTCAATGTCGGCGCCCAGGGCGGCGGTGTGGAGATTACCGCGCGTCAGGTGTTCGGGGCCCTCGGCGTCACGGTCAATGAAGTGCATCTCGACGAGGCCGACGCGATCGCAAAGCTGAAGGCGGGGGTCATCGACGCCACGGTCGTGGTCGCGGGCAAGCCTGCACCGATCCTCGCGCATATGGGCGAGGGCAGCGGCCTCAAGCTCTTGAACCTCCCCTACGCCGAGGCGCTCGTGGAAACCTACCCCGCGGCGCTCACCCATGACGATTACCCGGATCTGATCGAGAAGGGCGCACGCGTGGACACGATTGCCGTGTGTGCGGTGCTGGTGTCTTTCAA
>CAYUTT010000063.1:0-8834 GCA_964447575.1 uncultured Methyloceanibacter sp. | reverse complement strand
ATCGCCAAGAAGATCAGAAAGGCCAAGACCGATCCCGAGCCGCTGCCGTCCGAGGGGAAGGGGCTCGAGGCGCGGCCCGAGGCCGACAATCTCATCGGCATCTACGCGGCGCTCGCGGGCACGGATAAGGAGGCGGTACTTCGCGACTACGGCGATGCGCCGTTCTCCAGGTTCAAGGAGGCGCTGGCCGAGCTCGCCACGGCGAAGCTCACGCCGATCGGCGAGGAGATGCGCCGCTTGATGGCCGACCCGGTCGAGATCGACCGCATCCTCGCCGACGGCGCCGCGAGAGCGCACGCTATCGCCGATCCGATCCTCGCCAAGACCAAGGACATTGTCGGCTTCATCCGGAGTTGATTTTGTCATGCCCGCGAAAGCGGGCATCCAGTAACCACGGACCTTCGTTGCTTTGACTTGCGGGGGTTACTGGATTGCCCGGTCAAGCCGGGCAATGACAGTGAAGAGATGTTGGCTGGCTAAGCCCCGACCCCCGTGCCGATGGGACAGGAGACGCCGGTGCCGCCGAGCCCGCAATAGCCGCCCGGGTTCTTGGCCAGATACTGCTGGTGGTAGCCTTCGGCGAAATAGAACTCGGGTGCGGGCGCGATCTCCGTGGTGATGGGCCCCATGCCGCGCTCGCGCAGCGCCGCCTCGTAGGCCGCCTTGGAGGTTTCCGCCTCGCGCCGCTGCTCATCGCTGTAGTAATAGATGCCAGAGCGATACTGGGTCCCGACATCGTTCCCCTGGCGCATGCCTTGGGTCGGGTCGTGGGCCTCCCAGAAGGTCTTCAAGAGCTGCTCGTAGCTGACCTTGCTCGGATCGAACACCACGAGCACCGCTTCGGTATGTCCGGTCATGCCGGAGCACACTGCCTCGTAGGTTGGGTTCGGCGTCGGCCCGCCGGCATAGCCCACGGCGGTCACGGTGACGCCGGGCAATTGCCAGAAGATGCGCTCAGCGCCCCAGAAGCAGCCGAGCCCGAACAGCGCCTTCTCCGCGCCTTGCGGATAGGGGCCCTTGAGCGGCGCGCCGCTCACGAAGTGCGTCTCAGCGGTGGGGATCGGGTCGGGCCGGCCTGGCAAGGCCTCGTCAGGCGAGGGGACGGCGAGCGGCTTGCGCTTGAATGAGAACATGGAGGTCTCCGTTAGGTCACTCCCCCGAAAAAAGCGCCCCCGCTAATTGATGAACACCTCGACTTCTTTCCGCTTCTGGCCGAGCCAGTAGAGGAACACGCCGAGAATGCCGAACACGACCCAGGTCGGCGCGGCGAGGATCGCCACGATCACCGGGTCCCACAGCCAGACGCCGGCATTCGTCTCGATCCACTTCTTTGAGACTTCGAGCGCATCGGGCGCGAGCTGCCGCCATTGCTCGCCCATGGGGGTGACCACCCACGCGCCGCCCCCCGCCAGGCTCTTGGTGGCGTCGACGACGGCGGCGACCATGGCCAAGAGGAGCAGCCAGACGCCGAGAATGCGAAGGACAAAGCGCATGATGCGAGGGGTGAAAGACCGTGTTTCTTTGCCTACATAAGCTATCGCCCGATCACGTTCAAACGCTGGTTTGGTCACGTTCTGGCGAGGGGCGGGGACCTACACTAGCGGCGCAGCTCGGCCGCGAGGCCAAGACGACCGGCGGCACTGAGCAAGGGCTTGTCGCGTGTCCACAAAGTGGCACCGGCGGTCAGCCGGGTGGCGGCAAGAAGGTGGGCATCAACATAGCCGATTCCCAGGCCGAATAGGACGTGCCGGTCGATGAAATGCAGCACCTCAGTGTCCGTAGCTGAGACCGCGCGCGGAAGGTCGTGGAGGGTCGCCAGAATGAGGCTGCGCTGCTTGAGATTGCCGAGGGCGAGTTCGCCGATGACGAAGGGATGCGACAGGATTTCCCCGGAGTCTAGCAGTCCGGCAAGCGTCTCGTCCCCCTTGCGCAGATGATCGACCCAAATGGAGGTGTCGACGAGGATCACTTCGCCGGAGACCGGCGCCGCGGTGGCACTGCAAGGCTTGGCTCAGTGCCGCCGAGCCGCGCAAGGCGCCGCGCGCTTTCTCGTTCGATCAGCGCCTTGAGTGCCTCGCGAACGAGTGCCGACTTCTCCTTCAAGCCCGTGCAGGCTTGTGCCTTTGCCAGGAGTTCGTCGTCCAACGCCAAAGTGGTCCGCATCCGTGCAATCCCTTTCTAGGCACGAAATATAGCATCATATGATGCTGTATCCAATGCTTTGATTTGCGCCCGGGCGCGCTGCTTGAACGCCCGGGGCCCTTCGCTATAGTGCGGCGCCTTCTGAGCGCCTTAAGGAGAGGTGGCCGAGTGGTCGAAGGCGCACGCCTGGAACGCGTGTAGGCGGGTAACCGTCTCGAGGGTTCGAATCCCTCCCTCTCCGCCATCCGCCTTCGCTTGCGCTACGGCGTGATTGCCAGAGCACAGTAGCGCAAGCGAAGGCGGATGCCTCGCCGTAACGAAGTGAAGGCGGGCCGTGCGATGAACTACGTCTACGTCTTGCAAAGCGAAGTCGACGCTGGTCGGTTCTATGTAGGTCTGACCACGGATTTGAAGCGCCGCTTTGATGAACACAACTCAGGCAAGTCGATTCACACCAACAAGCATCGGTCCTGGAAACTAGCCATCTACTTGGCCTTCCCTGACCGAGAAAAAGCCGAGAAATTTGAGCACTACTTGAAGTCTGGATCGGGTGGGTCCTTCGCCAAGAAGTACTTCTAGAGCCGATGGAAGGGTCGCGAAATCGAGCGCCATCCCCTTCGGGCCATAGCGGCAGGCCAACCCCAACCAAGCGCCCCTACCAATAGTCCGGGACGAAGGTCTGATCCTCGAGCGGCGGCCGGACATAGTCGCCGGCCTTCGGGCGCGCCGGCAGCGAAGGCGGTGTCGGCGTCAGGTCACCGTACTCGATCATGCTCAAGAGATGCTTGATGCAGTTGAGCCGCGCGAGCTTCTTGTTGTCGGCCTTCACCACGTACCAGGGCGCCTGCTTGATGTCGGTATGCGCGAACATCGTGTCCTTGGCGCGGGAGTACTCGACCCAGCGCGAGCGCGATTCCAAATCCATCGGGCTCAGCTTCCAGCTGCGGGTGCGGTCGTTCATGCGCTTTTGGAACCGCCGCTCCTGCTCTTCGTCGCTGACCGAGAACCAGTATTTGACCAATATGATGCCTGCGCGCACCAGCATGCGCTCAAATTCTGGGCAGCTGCGCAGGAACTCCTGATAGTCGACGTCGCTGCAAAAGCCCATCACCCGCTCGACGCCGGCGCGGTTGTACCAGCTGCGGTCGAACAGCACCATTTCGCCGGCCGCCGGCAGATGCGGAACGTAGCGCTGGAAGTACCAAGAGCCTTTCTCGCGCTCGGTCGGCGTGCCGAGCGCCACGACGCGGCAGAGACGCGGGTTGAGGCTCTCGGTGATGCGCTTGATCACGCCGCCCTTGCCGGCGGCGTCGCGCCCTTCGAAGATCACCACGACGCGGAGCTTCTCGTGCTTGATCCACTCCTGCATCTTCACCAGCTCGATCTGGAGCCGGGCTAACTCTTTCTCATAAGTCTTGTTTTTGATCGATCGGGTTTCGGCCTTCACGTCGCCGACGCGAAGGTCGTCTGCCGCGAGGTCCTGATCCGACAGATGCTTGAGCCCGCCATTGGTCTTCTCGAGCTTGGCGAGCTTCTTGAGCCGCTTCTTCTCCTTCTTGTCCTTCTTCTTGTCGTCCTTCACCTCTTCGATCGCCATATCCATCGCTACCCCACTTGAATTCCGGCTGCGGACGGACGCGCGCACGTTGGCTCTCGGCCCGGCCGTCACGACATAAGCCGCATCATCTCTGTGGTGGAGCAGGCGCAGAGGGTCCCGTCACTGCGCTGCAACCGCAGTTTGTCTCTGCAACACATATGCCAAGGATGAAGCAAAGCGGGGGCGGCATCGCGCACGCGGACGAAGGCTCACGGGCGGGCTACAGCACCAATCCTCCGATGGGAGTTCAGGCCGCCTTGAGCTCGATCACCAGGTCCGTCGGCTCGGGCGGATGCGGCGCAAGGCTGGTGCGGCTCTCGTCGCTCCAGCTCGCCAGCTTGACCACGACAGCCTGTTGGGCGCCCGAGTTCGTGGCCTCGGCCGGCTCGATGATGTGCAAGCCGGCGCCGTCGAGGAAATAGGTGTGGTCGCCGAAGATCTGGTTGAGTTGCGCCACCGCCGGATGATCTTCGGGCAACGGCTCGGCTTCGAATTGGGTCAGGGTCTGCTCGACCGCGTCTGAGGTCAGCTTCATTGGAACTCCTTTCGCTCGGCGCCGGCATGCCACGCGGGCGCTGGTTGAAGGTTTTCCCCCCCGCGCCCAGCTTAGGACGTTTGCCGTATATGGCCAAATCCGGCCTGGAAAGCGCGGGTTCGGCGCGGAATGCAGATGGGCTCGATGGCCTAACCGGACACGGCGGAATTGGTTGCAGAGGATCCTCGCCGTGCGGCGGCAGGACTACTCGGCCGCGGCTTTGGCGTCGTCCGGGCAATCGGGCCCGAGATATTTCCCGTCGATATTCACCCCCATATGGCTGATGGCGCCGACCGGCGGATCGAACGTCGTCTTGAGGATCGCGTGGTAGCGCTTATCGAAATCGCCGGTGAAGGTCGTGCTGATGGTCTGCTTGCCTTCCGCGCTGGTGCAGAGGACATCGACGATGAAGCCTTCGTTGAGCGGTGTCAGCATCGGCTCCGCGCAATCGCTGCCCTCGGGCCGCACGATGTTGTCGTCGGGGCCCACGCAAACCCTGGTCTTGGTCATGCCGGAGACCGGCGCGACCGTCGTGATCTCCCAATAGCCGGGCTTGCGTTGGGGCAGGTCGCCGGCCGCCGCATAGTGGGCGCTCAAGATTAGGGAGATCGAGAGTCCGGCGCCGATCAGAAGCCGATCAGAATATGTCTCATGCCAACCTCGCATCGTGGGTCGCGCCCTCGCATCGAAGGCGGGTGATGTGCTGTGGCAGAGATCGTCCGGGCCGCCAACCGCTGTGGGAAGGCGGCCGTGGCAAAAGCGCGCTAGACTTTCTTCCTCAGCCGTCGCGGAAAAGTTCACCAGCGCGGGCGCTGGACCGTGCGAAATCAGTCCTTGCCCAGAGCCCGGGATTTGGCGCAACTCTCGCCTCAGGTCTGCCCGAAAGAGGAGCTTCTTCGGGACCCATGTCGGAAAAGGATGTTCTATCGGTTCTGGAGAAGCGTCTCGGGCGCCGCCATGCCCGTCAGCGCCTCGGCATCGAGAGGGACCACGAGGCCCAGGTCTTCGGTCAGGGCATCACGTTCTTCCATCTCGAGAACCTGGAAGCCGGCCATGCGGTGATCCGCGCCGCTCTCATGGCGACGGGTCTCTACTGGCGCGGCTTGCGCAACGCCGCGAAGGTCCAGCTCCGCCGCAATGTCATTCGCGCCCCCGGTCTGCCCCCGGCCTTCGACGGCTTCACCATCCTCCAGCTTGCCGACCTGCACGCGGATATCAGCAAGGCCGCCATGGCGCGCGTTGCCGAGTTGGTCCGGGGGCTGCGTTACGACGTCTGTGTCATGACCGGAGACTACCGGGGCAAGACCTGCGGACCGTACGATTCCTCGCTCGGCAGCATGAAGGCGATCTGCGCCGCGCTCGAAGGCCCGGCCTACGGCGTGCTCGGCAATCACGATACGATTCTCATGGTGCCGGGCCTGGAGGCGATGGGCGTGAAGATGCTGCTCAACGAGGCCGATGTCATCGAGCGCGGGACGGAGCGCATCCATCTCGCCGGCATCGACGATGCCCATTTCTATCGCGTGGACAATATCGAGAAAGCCGCCGAACGCATTCCACACGAGGAGTTCTCGATCCTCGTCACGCACACGCCGGAAATCTACCGCCAGGCGGCGCACGCCGATTTCGACGTGCTCTTGAGCGGCCATACCCATGGCGGCCAGATCTGTCTACCGGGCGGCATCCCCATCACCTTGAGCGCGGTGTTGCCGCGCGGCTTGGGTTCCGGCGCCTGGCGCCACCACGACATGATCGGCTACACCTCGGTCGGCTGTGGCTCGTCCGTCGTGCCGGTGCGGTTCAATTGTCCGCCGGAGATCACGCTGCACGAGCTGCGCTGTGCCGGTCAGTAGGGTTCGTCGCGCACCTTGAGCTTGAACAGCAGGCGGGACACCACCAGGCTTCCCATGAAGAAGATCGCCGTACCGGCCGCGATCTCGATCAGGCCCACCGGCACCAGCCAGCGTGCGGCAAGGAGCGGCAGGAGCGACTCCGGCACCTGATCGAGACCGATCGCCATGCTGCTCGGCGGGAGCCCGAGACGCCGCTTGGTGAAGCTCGACAGGAGATCGCCGGCCATGGCCGCGCTGGCCACCACGGCGCCGAGCTCCCAGCCGAGGCCCATCAGGACGGCCGCGATGGGCGTCGCCAGGAGCGATGCCGCGATGCCGCGGATCGTCTTGGATGAGCCGAACAGCGGCTTTCCGTCGACAAAACCCGCACCGCCGTCGAGCGGCCGGGCGAAGCGCTCGCCAAGCAAGGTCTTGGTCAGGACGGGCGCAGCGTTGGCCACGCCGATCAGCACGAGGAGCTCTAGGAGAAGGATCGGGTCCATCGAACGCTTGTAATCCCATCGGGCAGGGGTCGCCGGCGCGAGGAAATGACCACTTGCCCTGAGCCGTCTCTTTGGCCCAATCCTGCGCGGGCCGATTCCTGAGCTGGTTCCTTCCCATGGCAAGCAAAACCACGAGCGCCGATCAAGGTGCAACCCAACAAACCGCGGTCGCCGTGCTTGCCGCGATCAGCGTCTGCCACATGCTGAACGACGTGATCCAGTCGCTGATCATGGCGATCTACCCCATGCTCAAGACCAGCCTCGCGCTCGATTTCGCTCAGATCGGCTTCATCACCTTCACCTTCCAGGCCACGGCCTCGGTGCTTCAGCCGCTCGTGGGCTACATCACCGACCGCTACCCGACGCCTTACTCGCTGGTCGCCGGCATGGGCTCTTCGCTGCTCGGCCTGCTCCTGATCGCGTTCACCTCGAACTACCTGGCCGTTCTTGCCGGCGCGGCGCTGATCGGCATGGGCTCCTCGGTGTTTCACCCGGAGTGCTCGCGCGTGGCCCGGCTTGCCTCGGGCGGCCGTCACGGCATGGCGCAATCGGTGTTTCAGGTGGGCGGCAATTTCGGCACGGCGCTCGGACCGCTGCTCGCCGCGTTCATCGTGCTGCCCTACGGGCAGGGCTCGATCGCCTGGTTCTCGGTGGTGGCGCTGCTCGGCATGGCGCTGCTCATGGGCGTGGGCTCGTGGTACGGCAAGACGCTGAAGCTCAAGAGCATCTCTTCCGCCGAGGAGCGCAAGGCCATCGCCGAGCTCAGCAAGAGGAAGGTCGCCACCTCGATCGCGATTCTCGTGACGCTGACCTTCTCCAAGCATTTCTACCTGGTCTCGTTCACGAGCTTCTACATCTTCTATTTGATTCACACCTTCGACCTGACGGTTCAGGCGGCGCAGCTCTATCTGTTCCTGTTCCTGGGCGCGGTCGCCGCCGGCACGGTGATCGGCGGTCCCATCGGCGATCGCATCGGCACCCGGCGGGTGATCTGGTGGTCCATCCTGGGCGTGCTGCCCTTCACGCTGGCACTGCCTTATGTCGGGCTGTTCTGGACGGCGGTGCTGAGCGTCGTGATCGGGCTCATCCTGGCCTCCGCCCATCCCGCGATCATCGTCTATGCGCAGAGCCTCCTGCCGGGCAGAGTTGGCATGGTGGCAGGGCTGTTTTTCGGGCTTGCCTTTGGCGTGGCGGGCATCGGGGCTGCGCTGCTGGGCCGGCTCGCCGACGCCACCAGCATCACCTTCGTCTATCACGTCTGCGCCTTTCTGCCGGCCATAGGCCTGCTGGCGGCCTTCCTGCCAGAGATGACGAAGCCAAAGCCTCCGCGGCGCCAGAACAGGCCTCGCCCCGCTCCCGCCGCGCCCGGCGAGTTGACAAGTTGATGACGCCTCAACCCTGCGGCTGATCGTCATTGTTCAGAAAGCGTCTTGGTTTCGTCTTGAGAGTTTGCTCCCAAGGGGGGCACAGGGCGGAGAAGTGGCGCCGCAATGCTCACCAAGACCATGGGATGCGGCAAAAACGAGACTCTGCATATGGTTAGGAGTAAGATAACGGCCAGTAGCGCCGATGCTGAGGCTGTGTCCGGCGCTTTTCCGTAGCAGTGCGCGTACTTGCCGAGCGGCGGTCGGTGGGCGGTGTTGTGCTCGCGTATACCCCCTGTTCGGCGTGGCGTTTTGAGGTCAGTAATTCAGGGGGCATTCATGCGTGATATTCGCGGGGACCTACAGGACCGTGCCAGCTTCCTCGAGGAGCAGATCAGCGCGGCCGAGGCGCAATTCGAAAAACGTCTTGAGCAGTCGAAGCGGGAGCACCAGGCGAAGATCGAGGATCTTCAGGCCGAGCTCGCGGCGGTGACGACGCTCTTGGAAAGGGAATATCTCCGGTTGGAGGACGGTAGGCCGTCCCAGGACGAGCGCCCGCGGGCCGCGCCGCCGCAAGATGCGGCACCGCGCCGCCAGCCGGGCATGCCGTCTGCGGCGGAGGCCGAGCATCATCAGCGCCGCGTAGCGGCGGAGGCGGATCAGCAGCGGCCTGCGCCAAGACCGGCACCAGAGGCCGACTATCAGCGCCGCCCGGCACCAGAGGCCGGGTATCAGCGCCGCCCGTCGCCAGAGGCGGAACCGCCTTATCGCCAGCCGATGGCTGCCGCGTCCGACTATCAGCGCCGCCCGGCGCAGGGACAGGCGCCGGAAGCCGAGTATCAGCGGCGTCCATCACCCGAG
>CAYUTT010000062.1:5635-8884 GCA_964447575.1 uncultured Methyloceanibacter sp. | reverse complement strand
CCGATGGCGCCGCCGGCGATGTCGCCGACCCAGCCCTCGACCATCTGCCCGGCGAAGGTGCCGATCAGCTGGCCGGTGATGCCGCCGCCGACCGCGCCGGCGATGGCGTTGCCGAGCGTGCCGAGCGAATATTGCTTCGCCGTGGCGCCCGCGGCCGTACCGCCGACCGCGCCAGAAACCACCTGCACGAGAAGACTCGCGATATCCATTTCCGGTTTCCCCCCTATAGGCCGCAACCGCCCTGCGGCAGCCGCATCTTAAGCCGGCCTTGCGCGGGAGACTAGGTTTGTTCGGCGCGGAGACCTCTCAGCGCGAGGTCACCCGGGCATAGACGCGGACCGCCGCATAAGCGAGGAAGGACAGCACGAGCACGCCCGCGAGCGCGATGCCAGTGCCGACCACGACGGGCGCAGGCCCCGCGTCCATGGCCTTGGCCATGTCCATCGCCTCCATCGCCACGATGGCGATCCCGCCAAGGCCGGCAAGGAGCACCGTGGCGGCGACCAAGGCGGCGAAACGTTCGATCCTGCGGCGGCGCTCGAGTTTGTCGCTGAACATGCGCGCAACCTAGCACGGCCGAAGGCGGGTTGGTCGAGAGGGCAGGATCGCGCGGCGCCCCCTCACAAACTTATCCCCGCGCGCGCAACACCCCTTACACTGCCGTTGTGACCGAGGGGCAGCGAAGGGAGTCGGGCTTTGCACTGGATTGCGATCGGGGGCCTCCTTGCCGGCCTCTGGCTTTTCGGAGGGGGACTAGCCGATCCAGGCGGACGATGGCGGCAACGGCGGCGCGGCGGCACCCCCCACCCTCCCCGAGCCGAAGGACCCGGAGGTCCGCGACCGGGAGCGCGACGCGCTGCTCACCTTCTATCGCGCGCTCGGCGGGCCGGATTGGATCGAGCGCGACTTCTGGGGCAGCGACCGGCCGGTCGGCGCGTGGCATGGCGTCGAGACGGACGCGGACGGCCACGTCGTCCGGCTGACGATCTACGACAACAATCTGGACGGTGAGCTGTCGCCCGCGATCTGCGCGCTGCAACGGCTCCACACGCTCCATCTCTCGTTCAACAAGATCTCCGGCCGGCTCCCCCAAGCGCTCGGCACGTGCCGCGCGCTGCAGAATCTCTGGCTGAAGGGAAACAAGATCACGGGGCCTATCCCCGATTCCATCGCGGTGCTGCCCGAGCTCGAATATCTCGACGTCCACGCGAACGATTTAACGGGGCCGTTGCCCGCGGTGTGGGACACACCGAGGCTGACGATCCTACGCGCGGAGGACAACGGCATCTTCGGGCCGCTGCCGGAGAGCCTGTTCCGCCAACCAAACCTTCAGCAGGTGTTCCTCCACAACAACACGCTGTCCGGCCCCCTCCCCCCGTCCCTGAGCGAGGCCTCGACTCTCCACGCGCTGCTGCTTACTCAGAACCGGCTGTCGGGGCCGATCCCGGCGGATATCGGCAGGCTGAAGAAGCTCACGGACCTTCGCCTCAATAAGAACCGTCTCTCCGGTCCGATCCCGGAGAGCCTCAACGAGGCCCACGCGCTTCAGGTCCTCCGCCTCGACGACAACGACTTGAGCGGTCCGGTTCCGGCTGGCCTCGCCGAGCGCCTCACCGTGTTCGACGTCTCGGGGAATCCGGGCGTGACGCCGTGATGCCGCAGAGCAGCTGGAGGCGTCCCGGCCTCGTGGAGAGCTCAGTCTTCAGAGTTGGTGGCCGCCGTCTCGCAGTCGCCAAAGGCGGGCGCGTCGGCATAGGTGAGGCAGGCCGCCTGGCTGGCGTCGGCGGGGGCCAGCGCCATGGGTAGCATCGGCATTTGCTCGGTCACGCAGCCAGCGAGCGCGATCGGCATCAAGGCGATGAGAAGCCATTTGGACATAGCGTGCCCCTCGGCAGGCGGAATTGGCAGGCCAGCCCTAGAGATAGGCCCTGGCCCGGCAAATGCAAGCCCCGCGCGGAGGCTACGCCGGCCCGGCCGACGGGTCCCAGTAGAAAATGTGGCGGCCGATGCGGACGGTGAGCGTGAAGTGCTTGGCCCAGTGCGGATTGACATAGTCGGCGTGGAAGTGCGTGGCGAAGCCAAGCGAGGCCACGATTTGATCCTGCTTCCTGGGCTGGGCTCCGTTGGCAAGAAGCCAAGCGGCGTAGCCTTGGATTTTCTCCCAAACCTTATGTTCGCTCACGACCTTCGCCTTGCCGTCGCAGGCGAAGGAGAACTGGCAACGGTTGTGCAGATGGTCGTTCTGGTAAACCACCTCGCAGATCGTATTCGGGTAAGCGTTGCTGCTCACCCGGTTCATGATCACGCGGCCGACGGCAAGCTGCCCGCGCAGAGGCTCGCCACGCGCCTCGAAATACATGGCTTCGGCGAGACAGCGCAGCTCCTTCTCGGACGGCGCGGCGCTCCAATGGGGGCTATTACTCTGTGCGGCCATTTCAAGCGCGGCGAGCTCAAGGCCTTTGCGCGCCGCGGCCGCTGGCGACGTCGATTCGTCCACAGGCCTATCGCTGGTATCGCCGGCATAGGCCGCTCCCAACAACGCAAGAAACCCCAAGACAAAAACGCTCCCACGCAGAAACGCGATCCCCCGAATCCCCATGGATCTTCCTCACTGTTGTTAACCCTTCGCGGGATTGACCCGCGCAAGGGCGGGCTAATGCTGGGGAAATCTGTCCTGGGCGGGATCAGGATGTGACAAAACCGTGGTCGTTCAGAGAAATTGGTGCGGCAAATTGTTTCAATCCAGCGTTGTAGCTTCGCGTCTCCCACGGCGAGACCTTGAAGGCTGGTTTCGGCGTCCCTTCGGGCGCATAATTGCCTTTATGCCGCGTTTTTATGGGTTTCTGCGCCAGCGGCAGGCTTATGATGAGACCCGCCGCACATCGCCAGGGGGTTGCGGACCATGAAGTCAATCGGAGTGGGCCTCCTACTCGCTTTGCTTGTGAGTGCCCCGGTCTTCGCCGCCGAGCCCGAGGGGCCTGCCGACCTCATCACCACCACTGAAGCGGCGAGACTCGAGATCCTAAACCGGCTCACGGCGAAGGGGGTTTCGAACGCCGAGGAGCAAAACGGACTCGCGGAGTATTACGCCGCGCCCGGGCAGCCGCTCCTCTGGGTGGATGAAAGCGGCCTGACCGGCCGCGGCAAAAGCGTCACGGCGGAGATCGCCAAGGCCGACGACTACGGGTTGCGAACCACGGACTACGCCATGCCGGACCTGAGCGGCTTCGACGGCACGCGCGTCCTGCT
>CAYUTT010000062.1:0-5535 GCA_964447575.1 uncultured Methyloceanibacter sp. | reverse complement strand
CCACGGACTACGCCATGCCGGACCTGAGCGGCTTCGACGGCACGCGCGTCCTGCTCGAGGCCGACCAGCTTGCCGATGCGGAGATCGCAATCAGCCGCGCTGTTCTCCGTTACGCGAGGGATGCCCGCGGCGGCCGCCTCAATCCGCAGAGCTTGAGCAAGAATCTGGATCCCACACTGGCCCTCCCCGCTCCGTCGGAAGTCCTGGGCTCCATGGCATTCCGCTCGGATGCAGGCGCCTATTTGCGCAGCTTCCAGCCTGATCATCCGCAGTTCGAAGCGCTGCGGCAGGCCCTGATCGCGGCACGCGGTGGCAAGGTCGCGGATGCGCCGGAGCCCGGCGTGACCGTCATCCCCGAGGGGCCGCTACTCAAGCTCGGGATGGAGCATCCGCAGGTTGCCCTGCTTCGCACGCGTCTCGAGATGCCGGCAAAGCCGGGTGGCAACGAGAACCTGTTCGATCAAGACGTTCGCGAGGCCGTCGTACAGTTTCAGCGGACACAAGGTGCATCCGCAGACGGGATCGTCGGCTCGGGCACGCGGCGCATGCTGAACGGCGGCGTGGCGCCGCAACAGAGTTCAAATAACGGCCAGATCGACCTGCTCCTCGCCAATATGGAGCGCTGGCGCTGGCTCCCCCGCGATCCCGGCGCCTTCTACGTCACGGTCAACATCCCGGAATTCATGCTGCGCGTCGTCGAGGACGGCGCGGTCATCCACGAGACGCGCGTCGTCACGGGCAAGACCAACAAGCAGACGCCGGTCTTCTCCGACGAGATGGAGGAAATCGTCTTCAACCCCTATTGGTTCGTGCCCCAATCCATAAAGTCGGAGGAGATCGCGCCTTATCTCCATCAAGCCGGCGGGTTCTTCGGCGGCGGTTGGGACACGTCGGTGCTTCGCCGTCACAACCTCCGCATCCGCGGCGCCAACGGGCGCGACATCGATCCGGATCGGGTCGACTGGAGCAGCAACGATATCCGCCGCTACGAGCTCTACCAGCCGCCCGGCCCGTCCAACGTGCTCGGCACCATGAAGTTCGTGTTCCCCAACACGCATGACGTCTACATGCACGACACGACGCAGAAACACCTGTTCGCCAACGCCGTGCGGGCCGAGAGCCATGGCTGCATGCGCGTTCAGTATCCGGATCAGGTCGCCACGCTGCTGCTCGGCCGCGATCAGGGCTGGACGGCAGAGCATGTTGCGGCCGCCGTCCGTGGTGGCCCGGACAATCAAGTCGCCCTGAAGCAGCCTATTCCGGTGCACATCACCTATTTCACCGCCAAGGTGAACGAGGACGGCACGGTCTCCACGTTCAGGGATCTCTATGGACACGACACGCGGATCATCGCGGCCCTGGCCGGCAAGCCAGTCCCGCAAGGCTTGCCGGGCGTCGAGGTTGCGCAAACCAAGCCGCGCGTGACGTTCCAGCGCGGCCGGCGGGACGATGCGATCAATGGCTTCGCCCGTGCGCTGTTCGGATTCTAAAGGCGCGAGCGACGTTCTAGGCGGCGATGCCTTTGATCACCTTGACGATCACGAGCAATATCACGGCGCCGATAAAGGCCATGATGATCGCGCCGAGAATGCCGCCGCCGAGGGTGAGCGCGAGACCGAAATAGGGAAATAGGAAAGCGGCGATCAGCGCGCCAAGAATGCCGACCACGATGTCCCCGACAAGGCCGAAGCCCGTTCCCTGCACGACAAGGCCGGCGAGCCAACCGGCGATGGCCCCGACCACAAGCGCGATGATAAGTGCCGTCAGCATGTTTCCCCTCCCTTTGAGTGCCAGCGCGCAATCTAGCATGAGTCGCAGGAGGGAAAGCCGGGCCTTCGCCAGGCTGCACTCAGGCGCGCGTCTCGGGGCTCCGTTGCAGAACGAGATCGAGCCAGCGGTCGAGCACGTCCTTGCAAGCGGCAGCGAAGGCCGGCATGTTCTTGCCGCTCTGCGCGATCACGGCCTCCGCGTCAAAGCCGTTCGAGGCCATGTAGTCCGCATTGTTCCGGCACATCACCTCGACCAAGTCCCGATCAACCTCGGCGTGATACTGGAAGCCATAGACGTTCGCCCCGTAGCGGAAGAGCTGGCAGGGCGTGATCGCAGAGGATGCCAAGGTCACGGCGCCCGGCACGTCCTCGATGCGGTCGCCATGGAAGTGATAGGAGAGCAGTTTGCGCGGATGCGCCGCCATCAGGGCGTCGGCGTCCGCAGCATCGCTCAGCTCGAGATCGTACCAGCCGATCTCCTTCTCGGCGCCGGGCGCGACCTCTCCGCCCAATGCGCGCGCCAGGATTTGCGCCCCGAGGCAAAAGCCCGCGATCGGCTTGCCCTGGTCCATAAAGTCCCGGCTGAGCGCAATCTCTCGGGAGATGAAGGGGTACGTGTCCGTTTCGTAGGCGCTCTGCGCCCCGCCAAGAAGAACCAGCGCGCTGTAGTCGGCAGCGCGGAGCCTGTCATAGTCCGTGTCGTAACCGAACACGGTTTCCTGGCCGAGCCCGCGCACAGCGATCAGCGTGGCAAGCTGGCCCGCGCCCTCTTTTGGGTCGTTCTGGATAACGAGAACCGGCTTCACACGCACCTCCCCTTTCGCACCGCTGGTGTCTCTATGGCTTCAGCACGAGCGGCAAGACCGTGCGGCCCGGCGGGAAGCCTTCGCCGTCGGAGACGTCTTCCTCGAAGACTTCGAGATGGCCGATCTGCTGCGCGTCAATGGCATACGGCACCGTGAAGGAGAACGCGTCCGGTCCATCGACGCCGCCGCCTTGGGTATTGCCGGTGGCCAGCACCGATCCGTCGCGGCCGACCAGCTTCCACTGCACGCTGCTCTCGAACGTCCGGGAACACCCCTCGACCGCGAAGCCGCTCTCCACACGCTCGCCGGCTTCCGGCATCGTGGCGACGACAAAGGCCGCATCGTCGAAGGCGCCGTCCTCATTCGCGCAATTGTCCGTCTCCTCGCCCTGGATCCACGATCCCATGGCGCCGGCAGGCGCGCCATGCATCATCAAGGCGAGACTTCCAACGAGTACAACCAAGCTACTGTGCACAGCACGTGTCATGGCCGCCTCCTGCAGCTACAGATCCAGGCCTCCCCCGCTCGGGTCCCGAGAGAACAGGCTACGACCGGCGCTGGATCATGACAACGTCTTGTGGAGTGCGATTCTCTCAGCCCTCGCGGTTCGGCGTTCCGAGGATATGGCTCTTGGGCGGCAGCATGACCTGGTCGAAATCTTGCGTGAACATCGCCGCGGCGAAGAAGGCGACGGCGCGCAGGGTTTCCTTCCCGGTATTCTCGAGATCGTGGCGCACCGGCGTCGGCAGGACGAACACACTTCCCGGCCCGACGTCGTGGGTGGAACCGTCCTCCAGATAGAGCTTCCCCTTCCCGGCGATGATGTACTGCGTTTCCTCCGTGGCGTCGGTATGCCAGCCGAGCCGTCCGCCGGGCTCGATCTCATAGACGATGGTCGACGACGCGGTGGTCCCGCCCTCGCCGCCATAGAGCGCGAAGGCGCCCTGCCAGCGAACGGCGGAGTCGGTCTCACCCCAGACTTTGCTGCGGGGAAGCTTGGTGGAGTCAATCACCGGAGCCGGGGTTCTCGCGCCCTTGGACCTGGTGGAATTTTGCTTCATAGCGGCTGCAGTGGCCATCTCGCCAATCCTCCATGCTTGTGCCGAGGCGAGCCTAGTCGTCCAGCACGACGCTCGCGAACAGCGGAGCGGAATCCAGTTAGGGGGCTGTGTGGACGCAAGACCGCATTCGAGTCGAAATGCGCGAAAGACGGTTGCAGGCCTAGTCTTTCGCCAGGAGCGTCGCCAGAAAGGCCCGCGCCTTGGCGTAAATGCCGGGCGCCTCGCTTTCGCGCGGCCCGGCAATGCAGATGGGTCCGTTTCTCTGGGCAAGCCAGGCCTTGGCCCGCGGTAGCGCTGTGCCCGCTTCGAGGTCGATGACGATGTGCGGCTTGCCGAGTATCGTCGCGTGACGGACCGCGCGCTTCGTGCCTTCGGATATGCCAAGTCCCGCGCGGTCCGTCAGCACCAAGAGTCCATCGGCGTCGCGCAGGTTCCATTCGGTGCGCTGGTGCGGCGCAGCCTTGGGCGTCTCGCGCAAATTCGGATAGGCCTCGCGCACGCCGGGCGGTTGCGGGTAATCCTCCGCCCAGCCGCCTTTCGGGCACCAGCCGTCATAACGGAGGCCGGCCGCGATGGCCGCATCGAGCCCGGCGCGGTCGACGCCCGTCTGTCCGCCTGAAAGGATCGTCAGCATGCGATTGGAGGCGATTCCCCATCTTGCCCCTGCGTGGGAACGGCGCATCATGCTGCAGAGAGGGAGAAACCGCCATGCCGACGCTTAAGTTCTTGATCCTCGGTTTCGCCGCCGGGTTCCTGGCCACGCTGATTTTCCACCAAGGGCTGTGGTGGATTTTCAATCAAACCGGAACCATCCCGCCGGGCCAGCCCGCCTGGGCGCTCGATCCGATCCCGCCCTTCGGGGTTCCATCCGTGCTCTCCAAGGCGTTCTGGGGCGGGCTTTGGGGACTCGTCTTGACGCCGGTGTTCGCCCAGCTGAGCGGCGCAAGCTATTGGATGGCGTGGATCTTGGTTGGCGCGGTCGCGCTCACCCTGGTCGCCTTCTTCGTGGTGCCGCCGCTCAAGGGCGAGCCGATGCGGGAACTGGGACCACGCTTCCTCGTCGGACTGGCGCTCAACGGGGCCTGGGGATTCGGCACCGCTCTGTTCCTGACCCTGTTCGGCGCGGGGCGCTCGACCTAGGTCTCCGCCATGAGCTCTTGGTCCAAGGCCACGGCCCGCTGAAGCGCCGGCCGCTGCTCGAGGCGGCGGACATAGGCGACGAACTCGGGACGCTCAGGCAGAAGCTTGAACATGAGCCCCCAACGGAGCGTGGAGCCCACGACCACGTCCGCCGCGGTGAACTGATCGCCCATCAAATAGGGTCCCGGTTCGAGGCCCTTCGCCGTCACGTCCATCACGAGGTCGAAATCGCCATAGCCCAATGTGCCGCGGTGCGGTTCCTCCTTCCGCGGATAGGCCCGGTCCGTGATGGCGGGCTCGATGCAGGCCGGGGCGAAGAACAACCACTTTAGATAGGGACCGCGCCTCTTATCGCCGACCGGAATGTTGAGCTTGGCTTGCGGGAAGGCATCGGCGAGATAGGTGCAAATCGCAGGCGCCTCCGTAATGACGGCCTCGCCATGCATAAGCGCAGGCACCTTGCCCATGGGATTGATCGCCAGATAGTCCGGCCGGCGTTGCTCACCTTTGAGCAGGTTCAGGATACGAACGTCATAGGGCTCGCCAAGCTCCTCCAACATCCAGCGCACAATGGACGAGCGCGACGGCGCCGCATGAAAAAGCGTAAGTTCCGCCATACCCACTACCTCCTCGACTCGGCTTACGATAAGGCTTAACCGCAAGACGCAGAAGCCGCATGACCGCCAAGACAAAGCCCGCGCCAGGCAGGAAGACCAAGGCCACAATCAAGCCGGAAGAAGTGGGCGAAGACTTGTCGCT
>CAYUTT010000061.1:0-8901 GCA_964447575.1 uncultured Methyloceanibacter sp. | reverse complement strand
GGGCGCTTTTGAGGCTGGGGCTCCTGCAAGTTGCCTTCCGCATCCCGCACACGGAAAAACCAGCCGACGGCGGGGATCAGCATGATGCCCGGGAGGAAGCGTACGCCGTTGACGATGATGCGGTTGAGCCAGCCCTCGATAATCACCCAGTTGCCGCGCATGAAGCGCCGGTAGGCGGCTTCGGCCATGGCCTCGGGCGTCATCACCGGGAGATAGAGCACGTAGCGCGAGTTCTCCGCGCCGGCCTTGGCGTGCATGTCGGTCACGATGGGGCCCGGCGCGACCGTGCAAACGCGCACGCCCGTGCCCATCACCTCGTAAGCGAGGGAGCGGCTCCACGAGATCATAAACGCCTTCGTGGCGGCGTAGGCCGCTTGGTAGGGCACCGGCATGAAGCCCTCGACCGAGGAGACGTTGAGCACGCCGCCTTGGCCGCGCGCGATCATGCCGGGAAGAAACCGGCGCGTGAGATCGACGACCGCGCGGACGTTAAGATCGACCAGCCGGAGCAAGGCCTCGCGGTCCTGGTCCTGAAAGAAGCCCGCCGTCATGATGGCGGCATTGTTGACGAGAGACTCGCAATAGAGGCCGTGGCGCTGGAGCGCCTCGGCCACGCGGTCGCAGCCCTCCCGCGTGGAGAGGTCGGCCGCGACGGGATGGACCGGCACGTTGTACTTGGCCGCGACCTCGGAGGCGATCTTGGCGAGAGCTAACTCGGTGCGGGCAACCAGAAGCAGCGTATGGCCATGCTTGGCAAATTCGTCTGCCAGCGCACGGCCAATTCCTTGCGTCGCACCGGTGATGACGGCGGCGGGCAGATACGGGCTGCTCTCAGTCGGCGCGTTCATGTCCATCCAATGCCATTTTCTCGCGGCTCAATACGCCTGAGCCAGCCGTGCGGCAAGCAATCATCGAACCGGCGAGGATTGCAACCCGTCGCGGCGCTTCGCACCGGTAACCCTCGCGTTCTCAAGGCGTTGGGAGCGTGAGGACGCGCGCGCTAGAGTGCGCCAGACCATGTCAACCGTCGACCCACCTGGAAAGTGCTGCGTATGTCTCCAATTCGTTGCTTGCCCGCCACCCTCCTCGGGATTCTCGGCCTCACCTGCATCTCCGCCCAGGCCCAGCCCGGCCTGGGCGAGGCGGTCAGGGCGGCCGACGCCAAATATCTCGAAGCCCCGGAGATCGGCATCGCCGACGACGACTCCCCGACGATCGTGGCCGGCGGCGGCGAGGAGGGCGTGACGCCGGAGGCGCAGGAGATATCCTTCGGCCCCTTGCGGGTGACGCTCACCTATCGGGAGGTCGAGCCTGACGACATCGCGGACGTGCCGGAGACGGACAGGTTGGACGGCGGAACAGCCGATCTGCCACCCGAGGCGATCGGCGAGGAGGACCAGGCATTGGCCGCGGAGATTCCTCCGCTTGAGGAGATTCCCGAAGAGGCCATGCTTCCGGACGAGGTGGGGCTCGGTAGTCAGGTCTGGCATGCTCCGGTGGTGACCGTCTATTTCACCGGCGACGAGGCTGAAGGGGCGGCGCCTTCGGAAGGAGACGCATCGCCGGAGGCGGCTTCGGAGGCCGGATCGGGCGAGATGGCCGGGGGCGAATCGGCAGACGCGCCCTCCGCAGGCCGCATCGTCGCCAAGCTCGAAGGCGACAGCGCCGGGTTCTTCGACCCGCCGGTCAGCGTGCAGATCGCCGAGCTCGACCCTGGCAATCCCTATCCGGAGGTCGTGGTCTCGTTTTTCACCGGCGGCGCCCATTGCTGCTCGGTGACGAGCGTCGTTACCGCTGCGGCCGACGGCTCGGCATGGCAGACCGTCGATGTCGGAGAGTTCGACGGCGGGCCGATGCTCGCTGTCGATCTTGACGGCGACGGCACCTACGAGTTCGAAACCCGCGACAACGCCTTCCTCTATGCCTTCGGCTGCTACGCCTGCTCCGAGGCGCCGCTCCAGGTCCTGTCCCTGAGGGACGGCAGCATAGAGGACGTGAGCGCCGCCCCGCGCTTCAGGGCGGCCCATGCCGCCTGGCTCAAGAACATGATCGTCGGCGTGCCGGAGGAGGAGGTGAACGGCTTCCTCGCGGGCTATGTCGGCCAGAAGATCCGGCTCGGCGAGGGCAAGCAGGCCTGGGACCTGATGCTGAAATATTACGACCGCCAGTCCGATTGGGGGCTCGAGGTCTGCGATCGGGAACCCGACGAGACCGGGGAATGCCCGGGCCAGACCGTCAAGCTGACCTTTCCCGAAGCGCTCGAACGTATGCTTAACGAAAACGGTTATAAGATAAGCGGCTGAGCCCGAACCCAAGGATTTCCGCGGGAACGTCCTGGGGCGGGAGCCGTTTTGCTTGCCTGGCCCCAGGTCTATCTTGGGGGCGGGTCCGCGTTTAGCGTTTCCAAGGAGTAGAGCGCATGGCACCCCGCGCTTTCTGGACCGGCCATCTGCGGCTGTCTCTCGTCAACATCCCGGTCCGGCTCTACCCGGCGACGACCGCCGAGAAGGCCATCGCCTTCCACCAGATCCACGAGCCTTCGGGAAAGCGCATCCGCTATCAGAAGATCGCGCCGGGCATCGGCCCCGTCGAGAACGAGGAGATCACCAAGGGCTACGAATACGAGAAGGGCAAATATGTCCTGATCGACCCCAAGGAGGTCGACGAGCTCAAGCTCCAGTCCAAGCAAACGATCGAGCTGGTGCGCTTCGTGGACGAGGGCGCAATCGATCCGCGCTACTTCCAGACGCCCTATTATCTGATGCCCGACGGCGACATGGCGGACGAAGGCTACGTCCTGCTACAGCGCGCGCTGAAAGAGACGAAGAAGGTCGGCGTCGGCCAGTTCATCCTGCGCGGACACGGCAATATCGTGGCCATCAAGCCTTTCGAGAAGGGCCTGCTGCTCGAGGTGCTGCGTCACGCCAACGAAATCCGCGCCGCGGACACGCTGTTCAAGGAAATCCCGGAGGTCAAGGTCGACAAGGAAGCGCTCGACCTCGCCAAGGAGCTCGTCACGCGCAAGGCCGGCAAGTTCGAGCCCGCGCAGTTCAAGGACGAGTATCAGGAAGCCGTGTGGGAGCTGATCCAGGCCAAGCTCGAAGATCGCGCGCCTGATATCGTCACCGAGGAACCGGGGGGGGCCAAGGTCATCAACATCATGGACGCGCTCAAGAAGAGCGTGCGGCAAGGCAAGGGCAGCGCCGCCAAGCCGGGTGACAAGAAGGCCGCCTCGCCGCGCGGCGCAGCGAAGAAGACGGCGCGCGCCCCGAAGCGGAAGTCGGCTTAAGTCAATGGCGCGCGGGCCGAGCGAAGATCCCCTTGCCACCTACAAGGCCAAGCGGGACTTCGCCAAGACGCCCGAGCCGGGGCCGAAGCGCGCTCGGAAGACGGGCAACAGCTTCGTCATCCAGAAGCACGCGGCCCGGCGCACCCATTTCGATTTTCGCCTGGAACATGACGGCGTGCTTAAGAGCTGGGCCGTGACCAGGGGGCCAAGCCTCGATCCCTCGCAGAAGCGACTTGCGGTCAGGACAGAGGATCATCCGCTCGAATATGGCGGCTTCGAAGGCGTCATCCCCAAGGGCGAATACGGCGCAGGGCCGGTGATGATCTGGGACGAAGGCACCTGGGAGCCGATCGGGGATCCCGACAAGGGCCTCGCCAAGGGCGATCTCAAGTTCCGGCTCCACGGCGAGCGGCTCAAGGGCGACTTCGTCCTGGTGCGCATGAAGAAGGATCGCACGGGCGGCAAGCGCGAGAACTGGCTCCTCATCAAGAAGCGCGACCAATATGCCGGGGACGGCGCGGAGCCGGCCGAGGACTACGACACCAGCGCGCGAAGCGGCCGTACCATGGAGGAGATCGAGACCGGCGACGTCCCCGTCTGGACCTCGAACACGGCTCAAAAAAAAACTCCGGCAAAGCGCGCGGCAACGGCAAAGCCGAAAGCCAAGTCAAAGGCAAAAGCCAAGTCAAAGGCAAAGCGCGCAAGATCGTAGCGCCGCCCTTCGTCGAGCCCGAGCTCGCCACGCTCGATACCGACGTGCCCACGGGCGAGGCTTGGCTGCATGAGCTGAAATATGACGGCTACCGTATCCTCGCGCGCAAGGCGGGGGACAACGTCACCCTGTTCAGCCGGAGCGGCCTCGACTGGACCGTACGCTTTCCCGCCATCGCCAAGGCGATGCTGACGCTCCCAGCCAAGAGCGCATTGATCGACGGCGAGGCGGCGTTCGTGCTGCCATCAGGGCTGACCGACTTCAAGTCGCTGCAAGAGCACATCGACTCGCCCGATCCCGCGATCCGCTATTTCGCGTTCGACCTTCTGTTTCTCGACGGCAAGGACTTGCGCAAGTTGCCGCTCGTCGAACGCAAGGAACGCCTGCGTCAGCTGCTGGCGGCGAAAGGCGTCTCCGACTTTCTCATCTATTCCGATCATGTGCTCGGCTCTGGCGCGGCGTTCTTCGACAAGGCGTCCGCCGCGGGGCTCGAAGGCATCATGTCGAAGCGCGCGGAGGCGCCCTATCGTTCGGGGCGCGGCAAGGATTGGCTCAAGATCAAATGCACGAAATCGCAGGAGTTCGTCATCGGCGGCTACGCGACATCGGACGTGGCGGGCAAGCCCTTCTCCTCGCTGCTGCTCGGCACGTTCGACGGCGGCCGGCTCGTCTACGCCGGAAAAGTCGGCACGGGCTTCAACGCGCGCGATCTCAAGGCGCTCGCCGCACGCTTCGAGCCGCTTGTCCGCAAGTCGTCTGCGTTCGCGGAGGTGCCGGCGCCCGAGCGCAAGCACGCGGTGTGGCTCGACCCGAAACTTGTCTGCGCGGTCAACTTCACCGAGTGGACGCGCGACGGGCGGCTGCGGCATCCGAGCTTTCAAGGCTTGCGCGAGGACAAGCCGGCACGCGACGTGCGCCGCGAGGACCGGAACGATCAGGAGGCCGAGATGGCCGCTAGGAAAAGCGCAACGAAGACCGCAAAATCCGGTGACGTCGCCTTCGGCGGCGTGACGCTGACAAGCCCTGAGAAGGTTCTCTATCCGGAGATCGGCTTCACCAAGCTCGACCTTGCGCGCTACTACGAAGCGGTCGCCTCCGCGATGCTGCCTTATATGGCGAGGCGCCCGATCAGCTTGGTGCGCTGTCCCGAGGGCATCGATGGCGAGCGGTTCTTTCAGCGCCACGCCATGAAGGGGATGAGCAAGGCGATCAAGCAAATCGCCATCCCGGGCGGCGAGACCAAGAAGCCCTATCTCTATATCGACGATGAGGAAGGCTTGTTCGCGCTCGTGCAGATCAGCGCGCTCGAGATTCACGACTGGGGCGTGTCGCTCAAGCATATCGACAAGCCCGACCGGCTCGTGTTCGATCTCGATCCGGACGAGGATCTCGACTTTGCCGTGCTCAGGGCGGCCGCACAGGAGGTGCGCGACTTCCTCGCCGATCTCGGTCTCACCAGTTTCCTCAAAGCGACCGGCGGCAAGGGGCTGCACGTGGTGGCGCCGCTCACGCCGAAGGCCAAGTGGGACGAGGTCAAGGAATTCGCCAAGGCCGTCGCCGACGCGCTCGTCGCCGCGCGGCCCGACCGCTACACGGCGAACCCGCTCAAACGCACGCGCGTCGGCAAGATCTTCGTCGATTACTTGCGCAATCAGCGCGGCGGCTCGGCCATCTGCAATTTCTCGACGCGCGCCAAGCCCGAAGCGCCGGTCGCCGCACCGCTTCGCTGGGACGAGCTCAAGGGCTTGAAGAGCGGCGCGCCCTATACGGCGAAGACCATGCCGGCGCGCCTCGCGCGCCTGAAGTCCGATCCTTGGGAGGGATTTTTCTCCACGCGCCAATCGCTCACGGCGAAGGCGAGGAAGGCGCTCGGGCTCGGCTGAGCGCGCCCATGTGACGCTGTTCTCTTTTTGTGCCGAAGCACCTATACTCGGCTCATCCCGTCAACAATCGAAAGGAGGTGATCCAGTGTCTCATTGTCATAGCCCGCGGTCTGAGGGTGATGCGGCCTGGATGCTCGCCTCTGGTGAGGTCTAAGGCGCATTCACGCTTTCCAGCGGTCCTTCGCGACCGCGGCCGACAATGGAAGGGCTGCCCTCCGGGGCGGCCCTTCTTTTTTGCTCAGAATCCGGGCTTTCCGGGTGTCCACGCATTGAAGAATTTTTCAGACCCTTGGTCCCAAGGTACGGGCCATGGTGGGGGCACGTTTTGCGTATCTGGCCGCATTGCTCGCGGCCGCATGTCTTCTTGAGGGTTGCGCCGGCGGCGGCGTTCCGCGCGAGGAACGCGCCGAGTGGCGCGACAAGGCCGAGGCTGCCTGCATGGCCTCGGGCCGGGTGCGCGCCTCGCCCTATGTGCAATCGGCCGGCAAAGTGGGCGGGCCCAGCGCATGCGGCATCCGCGCGCCCCTCAAAGTCTCGGGTGCGCTCGGCGGCCGCGTCAAGATCACGCCGCCCGCGACCATCGGCTGCCCGGTGACGGCGAGCCTCGACCGGTGGATCCACAATTCGGTGCAGAAGGCCGCCTACCGCCAATTCGGCAAGCCTGTCGTCGAGATCAGGCAGATCGCCTCCTTCAGCTGCCGGGGCCGGAACGGAAGTAGCCGGGGCCCGCTTTCCGAGCATGCCTATGGCAACGCGATCGACATCGCCGGCTTCAAGCTCTCCGACGGCACGGAGATCACCGTGGTCAAGGGCTGGTGGCGCGGCACCGCGCGGGAGAAGGCGTTCCTGAAGGAGGCGTTCGCGGGCGCTTGCGCCGAGTTCTACACCGTGCTCGGTCCGGGTAGCGACCGCTACCACTACAACCATTTCCACCTGGATTTGTTGGTCACCAACATTTCCAAGGGCAAACACTATTGCCGTCCGCAACCGAGCCGGGGGCTGTTCGCGGCGACGGACGGCGATCCCGTCTCCACGGCCTCGATCAAGCCGATCCCGTTTACCGGGCCTCCCGGCGACGACTAGGGGAGAAAAGACGCGACTGTGGCCCGTCAGCAACTTCGCATCTGCGGAAGTCACAGTATGATCCCAATGGGAGAATCGCACCAGGAGAGCGTGACAGGGCGCGTGACCGCAGCCATGAGCCTTCGGGCTTAGTTCGAATTGGAGGGGCACGATGGCAGCAGAATCGTTGGTGCAAATGCTCGAGGAGATCGCTGTCGGCCTCAAGGCCGGCGACGAAGAGGTCTATGGCTGGCTGCGCGAGCAGCTGAAGGAGTGCGGCGCGAGCGAGATTTCCGTCGAACTTGCCATGGGCGTGATCGCGCGGCTTCTGCCGGAAGAAGCACAAGGCAATCTCGAGCTCGCCGAGCACTATAACCGGCGCTGGGCGCACTAGGGCGGAACCGATACATCATCCCGGCGTTAACCGGCCTCGATGCGCGCGCTTCTGGTGCACAATCCCACTGCCGGCTCAGGGCGCCTGAGTCGCGACGCGCTTCTCAGCCTTCTCGACCGCGCCGGATTTGAGACGCGCTACTATTCCTCCAAGGATGACGCCTACAAGGACGCGCTCTCCGACGCCGACGCGGATTTCGTGATCGTCGCTGGCGGGGACGGCACGGTCGGCAAGGTCGCCGGCGCGGCTCAAAATCGTGCAATCCCCCTCGCGATCTTGCCGCTCGGCACGGCGAACAACGTGGCACGCTCGCTCGAGATCGAAGGTGAGGTCGAGGCGCTTGTGACGCGTCTTGCCACAGCCCCCCGTGAGAGACTGGACGTGGGCTGCGCCACCGGTCCCTGGGGGCAGCAATATTTTCTCGAATCCGTCGGCTGGGGCGCGCTTGCCAAGGTGGTCGATGTCGGCGTTTCAGCTGAATCCAAAGACGACAAGATCGCCCGGGGGCGCGCGCTGTTCGCCGAGATTCTGGAAGCGGCCACGCCGAGCCATGTCTGTCTCGATGTGGATGGACATCGCATAGAGGGCGACTTCGTCTTTGTCGAAATCCTCAATATCGGCATGACGGGGCCGCGCGTGCTGATCAGTCCCTCGGCGAAGCCCGGCGATCAGCTCCTCGACATCGTCTACCTGCCGGCGGCGCACAGACAGGAGATGATCGATTGGCTCAAGCGCGAACCTGACGACACGCCAATTCCGCTCGATGAAATCAAGGGGCGAAAGGTGACCCTCGTTTGGACGGACGGACCGCTACGCGTGGACGACGAGGTGTTCGACGCACCCGACCTGCCAAGCCAAGTGCATATCGAGATCGAGCCCGAGGGGTTCAGCGTCTGTGTGCCCCAAGCCGGCGGCTAGCCGCGCAGCGCGCTTTCGAGACGCTGCCAATCCGCCTCCGGTCCCGGAAGTCCGAAACGCAACCAAGTCGGCTCTTCGGCGAAGCGGCGCACGCATATTCCGGCGCGGCCGAGCCGGTCGAACAGCGCGTGCGCATCGGCGCTCCGCGCCAGACTGAACAGGGACGTGCCGCCAACCTTCTCGAGGCCGTGCGCGGCGAGCAGCCCATCGAGACGCTGCACCGCCCGAGCAAGCGACGAGCGCGTTCCTTCCATCCATGACGTATCGGCAAGCGCGCGTGCGCCAATGGCGAGCGCGGGGCCCGAGACTGGCCAAGGTCCAAGCGCGGCGCGCAAATACGCGGCGAGATGGTCTGCTGCGAGCGCGAAGCCGAGCCGCAAGCCCGCCAGTCCGAAGAACTTGCCGAAGGAGCGGAGCACGACGACGTCCGCCGTCTCGACATCACGCGCCAGGCCTTCAGCGCGCCGGCCCACATCCATGAATGCCTCGTCCACGACCAAGAGGCCGCCATGGGCTCTCTGCCGTGCCGCAATTGCGAGCAGATCCTGGCGCGCGAGGACCCGCCCGTCCGGGTTGTTCGGATTGACGACGATGGCGAGCGCCGCCTCGCCGAGACCGGCCGGGTCGCGGACGGTCTCCACAT
>CAYUTT010000060.1:0-8912 GCA_964447575.1 uncultured Methyloceanibacter sp. | reverse complement strand
CGATTTTTGATTTATGAGTTCCGGGTTCCGAATCCCGATTGCCGCGAGGCTACCGCCTTGGCTAGGGTGAACGAAGGGAGACGCCCCAAAAAACTGTCCAAGGTGGGTTTATGGCCAACCCCTACGAGACTGGCCTCGAAAAGACCGCGGCAAACTACCAGCCGCTGACCCCGCTCGTCTTCTTGCAGCGCGCGGCGAGCGTCCATCCGGACCATGCCGCCATCATCCACGGCCGCGACCGGATCGACTACCGCACGTTCTATGGGCGGACGCGAAAGCTCGCCTCGGCCCTTTCCGCCCGCGGCATCGGCGCCGGCGACACCGTCTCGGTGATGCTGGCCAACACTCCGGCCATGCTCGAGGCCCATTACGGCGTGCCCATGGCGGGCGCCGTGCTCCACTCCATCAACACCCGTCTTGATGCGCCGGCTATCGCCTTCATGCTCGACCATGCCGAGACGAAGGTCCTGATCGGCGACACGGAGTTCACGCCTGTGCTGAAAGAGGCGCTGAGCCAGGCCGCGGTGAAGCCGCTCCTCATCGACTACCGCGACCTCGAATGCGGCATCGAGGGCGAGCGCCTGAGCAATCTCGACTACGAGGCCTTCATCGCCGAAGGCGATCCCGAGTTTGCCTGGGCCATGCCGCCCAACGAGTGGAACGCGCTGTCGCTCAATTATACGAGCGGCACCACCGGCAATCCGAAAGGCGTGGTCTATCACCACCGCGGCGCGGCGCTCATGTGCTATGCCAACACCATCGCCACCGGCATGGGGCAGCATCCCGTCTATCTCTGGACGCTGCCCATGTTCCATTGCAACGGCTGGTGCTTTCCCTGGTCGCTGTCGCTCGTCGCCGGGACGCATGTGTGCCTCCGCGCGGTACGGGCGAAGCCCATGTACGACGCCATCGCCGACCACAAGGTAACCCATCTCTCCGGCGCGCCCTTCGTCATGGCGGCGCTGCTCAATGCAGGCCCTGAGGAACGGCGGGACTTCGATCACCGCGTTGCCTTCAACCATGCAGCCGCCCCGCCGCCCGCTGCCGTGCTCGCCAAGATGGACGAAGCGGGCTTCGAGCTGACCCATCTCTACGGGCTCACCGAGACCTACGGACCCGCCACGCTGAACGAATGGCACACCGCCTGGGACGAGCTGCCCCCCGAGGAGCGGCTCGCCAAGCGCATTCGCCAGGGCGTGCGCTATCATGCGCTGGAGGATCTTACGGTGATGGACTCCGCGACCATGGCGAAGACCCCCGCCGACGGCGAGACCCTCGGCGAGGTCATGTTCCGCGGCAACATCGTCATGAAGGGCTATCTCAAGAACGAGAAGGCGACCAATGAAGCCTTCGCCGGCGGCTGGTTCCATTCCGGAGATCTCGGCGTGATGCATCCGGACGGCTACATTCAGCTCAAGGACCGCTCCAAGGACATCATCATCTCCGGCGGTGAGAACATCTCCTCGATCGAGGTCGAGGACGTGATCTATCGCCACCCCGACGTGACGGGCGCCGCCGTGGTGGCCAAGCCCGACCCGAAATGGGGCGAGACGCCGTGCGCCTTCGTCGAGCTCAGGCCCGGTGCCACCGTCACAGAGGACGAGATCGTCGCCTGGTGCAAGGATAAGCTCGCCCGCTTCAAATGCCCGCGCTACGTGGTGTTCGTCGAGCTGCCTAAGACCTCCACCGGCAAGATCCAGAAATTCAAGCTCCGCGAACTCGCGAAGGACGTGTGAGCCTATGCCCCTCCTCCGCTTCGACCTGATCGAGGGCCGCACCGGCGCCGAGCTGAAGGCGCTGCTCGACTCGGCGCATCGCGCCATGCTCGCCGCGTTCAAGGTGCCGGAGCGGGACCGCTACCAGATCGTGCACGAGCACAAACCGGGGCAAATGATCGTGGAGGACACGGGCCTCGGCATCCCCCGCACGGACAAGGTGGTGTTCCTGCAGGTGACCTCCCGCCCCCGCCCGCGCGAACAGAAAGAGGCGTTCTACCGGCTCCTTTGCGAGGAGCTCGGGCGCGCTTGCGGCATCGCGCCGTCCGATGTGGTCGTGTCGATCGTCGAGAATTCGGACGAGGATTGGTCGTTCGGCCTGGGCCGCGGCCAGTTCCTTACCGGCGAGCTTTAACGGGCACAATTCCGACTGACAGCGAATCGGCTTACCTTGAGCCCCCGGGCCAAAGGGGGGCCGCACCATTCCGCTCGAGGAGCAATTCAACGTCGTCGCGAGCTACGTCGCGCTCGTCATCGAGGTGGGCGCGGTCCTCATCGTGTGCGTCGGCGGCATCCAGGCATTGTGGGGCGTGATCGCCGCCGTGCTCGCCGGCATGGCGAACGAGCTCCGCGGCCGTGAGATCTGGCTCAAATTCGCCACTTGGATTCTGCTCGCGCTGGAGTTCGCGCTGGCCGCCGATATCGTCCGCACGGCCGTCGCCCCCACCTGGGAGGACATCTGGAAGCTCGCCGTGATTGCGACCATCCGGACGATGCTCAATTACTTCCTCGCCAAGGATATCGCCGCCTTTGCCGCCCAGGATTCGGCCCAAAATTCGCCATTGAGATCAGGCTGACTTTAATCAGTTGGACCAAGGCCCCGGAATATGTTTGAGTGGGCAAAGTCCTATGATGCAGCGCAAAAACTGGTCGGCGACAGGTCGATCCAGGGCGCAAAACGGGGGTTGGGACGCGACCTGCGTCCATTTCAGAGGCGATCAGCCAGGCATGGCGGGAATCCCGCGCGAAAGCGCCGGAAAAGCCTCTACACGGGATCGAGGGATGACCAAGCGAGCACCGCTCAATAGCCCGCGTTTCCAGTTCATCCTGATCAAACCGTCTCACTACGACAAGGACGGCTACGTGGTGCAGTGGCTGCGCTCCACCATGCCGTCGAACTCGCTGGCCTCCGTGTTCGGCTTGGCGCAAGGAGCCGCCGACAGACAGGTGCTGGGGCCCGACCTCCCCATCGACGTGATGGCCATCGACGAGACCAACAAGCGGGTCAAGACGAAGGAGATCATCCGCCGCATCGAAGATAATGGCGGCTCGGGCCTGGTCGGGATTGTCGGCGTGCAGTCGAACGAATTCCCTCGCGCGGTGGACATCGCGCGCTCCTTCCGCAAAGCGGGCATTCAGGTGATGATCGGCGGCTTCCACGTCTCCGGCTGCCTGTCGATGCTCCCCGAGCTTCCCGACGACATCAAGCAAGCGCAGGCCCTCGGCATCTCGATCTTCGCCGGCGAGGCCGAAGAGCACATGGACGATGTCGTGCGCGACGCGGCCAACGGTACGCTGCAGCCGCTCTACAATCACATGAAGCACCTGCCGTGCCTCGCCAACGTGCCCCACCCGCCGTTCCTGCCGCACGACTTCGTGGACCGCACCGTCGGCAACGTGACGAGCTTCGACGCCGGCCGCGGCTGCCCGTTCCAATGCTCGTTCTGCACCATCATCAACGTGCAGGGCCGCAAGTCGCGCTACCGCACGCCTGACAGCGTCGAGCAGATCCTGCGCATGAACTACGAGCAGGGGGTGAACCGGTTCTTCATCACCGACGACAATTTCGCCCGCAACAAGGACTGGGAAGCGATCTACGACCGTATCATCAAGCTGCGCGAGGAGGATGGCCTCGACATTCGCTTCATGATCCAGGTCGACACGCTGTGCCACAAGATTCCGAACTTCATCGAGAAATCGAAGCGCGCCGGCGTCACGCGTGTGTTCATCGGGCTTGAGAACATCAACCCGGCCAATCTGATCGCCGCGAAGAAGCGCCAGAACAAGATCACCGAGTATCGCAAGATGCTGCTCGACTGGAAGCGCGTCGGCATCATGACTTTTGCCGGCTACATCCTCGGCTTTCCGAACGACACGCCGGAGTCCATCAAACAGGACCTCGAGATCATCAAGCGCGAGCTGCCCCTCGACATGCTCGAGTTCTTCATCCTGACCCCGCTGCCCGGCTCCGAGGATCACAAGGTGCTCGCCGAAAAAGGGGTCTGGATGGACCCCGACATGAACAAGTACGAGCTGGAGCACGTGGTCACCGGCCACGCCAAGATGTCCAAGGACGAATGGCAAGGCGCCTATTACAGCGCCTGGGGCATCTTCTACACCAAGGAGCACATGGAGACGGTCCTGCGGCGCGCCTACGCTTGCGGCGTCAACATCCGCTCGCTGATGCCCGTCCTGTTCTGGTTCAAGAACGCCGTGCCCGTCGAGAATCTGCACCCGCTGCAATGGGGCATCTTCCGCATCAAGCACCGGCGCGACCGTCGCGCGGGTCTGCCGATCGAGAATCCGGTCACCTTCTACGCACGCTACGCCGCCGAGATCGTCCGCAAAGCCGCGCTCCTCGGCAGGAGCTGGTGGGAACTCAAGCGCATCGTCAAGAAGATCGAGGCTGATCCGCTCGCCCATAGCTACACCGACGAGGCCCTCACCGCCGTGGCCGACGAGGACGCGGAGAATATGGGCCTCTACACGCAGAACGAGGCCGCCCGCGTCGCGGTCGAGCGCGAGCATCGCGTCGCCGGCGTGAAGCCGAAAGCCAACGGTGCCGGCCAGCCCGGCCTCACGCTCACGGTGAACGGCAACGCCGCGAGCGGCAACGGCCACGATGCGGCCGAGCGCCCAGTGAAGGATCAGCGGCCCCCGGACGCGCCACCGCCTCCGGCGTAGGCTCCCGCCGATGAGCAGCAATGCCGCCAAGGGCCGTGCGATCCGCCGCGTCGCCACCGGCCAAGCCGCGAATGGAAAATCCGTCATCGTCAGCGACGAGGAGGTCGTGCCGGTTGAGACGCCGCTATTTCCCGGCGGCGAGTTCTACAGCTTCTGGGGGGCGGACGGCCTGCCGACGCTGCCCGATGACGGGCGGAAGCCATCCTACACGACCTGGTTCCCGGCCGATGGCGGCTACCGGTTCGAGCTCTTTTCGCTGCCGCCGGACAGCGCGCCAAAGCCCGCTGTCTTCGACAAGGACGCCGCCCTCGCCGAGACGGAGAAGCTGCTGCCGGGCCTCATGGACGTGATGGACCCCGACCATCCCGGCTGGCACGCGACCGATACGGTCGATCTGCTCTATGTCGCGCGCGGGGCATGCATCTTGAAGCTCGATAGCGGCGAGGAGACGCCGCTCAAGGCCGGCGACACGCTTATACAGACCGGCGCGCGGCATGCCTGGAGCAATCCCGGCAACGTGCCGTGCGAACTGCTTGTCGTATCGATCGGTGTGAGGCGAAAAAGCTAAGACGCGAGCCGCAGCGAGCCTCAGTGGCCGCCGCCGAACGCACGGTTGATCATGTCGGAGAAGCCGCCGCGCTGGAACAGGCCGGGCCGTTCCCGAGGTTGCTCGTCGTAATAGGCTCCGGTCTGCCCGTAGGGCGTCTGTCCCGGCGCGCGGGACGGCCCGAGCGAATGCGCCTGCATCCAGCCCACAGCAGCGCTCTTCGGGTCGGTCACCTCGACCCAACCCTCGAAGCGCGACACCACCTTCAAACTACGGCCATAGGGGAAGGCGAACAGCATGGGCGCATCCTCCGCCGCCGTCGCGCGCATCGGTGCACCGGAGATGATCACCTGGACCCATTCTTCCGCGTTCTCATCGCCCCACGCGCCGGCCTGTTGTCCGTAGGGATCGGCTTGCTGGCCGTAGGGATCGCCGGGCGGGGGGCCGTAGGGGTCCTGCGCGGCGTATGGATCGTAGGGATCGCCGGGCGGCGGACCGTAAGGATCCTGCGCGGCATAAGGATCGCCATAGGGATCGGCCGGCGGCGGTCCATAGGGGTCGGCGAGACGCGGGCTACCGTGCGCCCAGGACTGGTCGCGCTCGTCGCCCCATTGCTCGGCGCCGTCCGTACCGAGCTGATCGTCCCCAGGCAGCGCCGCCACATCCTGCGGGACGCCTGCATCCTCGTCGGGCGGAAGGTCCGGCATCGCCACGGGCTCATCGGCGACGTCCGCTTGCTGCGGCGTCGTCACCGTCTCGAACGCCGTGATCTCCTCGTCCTTGGCGGACGCTTCCGTTGCCTCAGGCGCCGCTTCGCGGGGCTGCGCGATCGCTTGCTCATAGGCAAGCGCCCGCTTCACCCTCTCCTCCGCCACGGGCTTGGCGACGGGAGCCGGATTCAACACGATCCAAACCGCGCCAAGCGCGATGACGCAGATGACGGCGAGGAAAAAGATCAGCTTTTTGATCGCAGGCTCTCCCGTTTTCCCGGCACATTACGCGCAGAAAAGGCGGCAACAGCGTGTCTTACGCCGCTATTATGACCCCGTTAAGCTTAAATTCCAGTGAACTCCGCAGGCTCTCGGCGCAAGCGCCAAAAGGGGCGGCGAGACAAAGACTAAGCCTGCCCGTGTGACTTGTCCGCGTGCGACGCGGGGCACCTCCAAGTGCTAGGCATCGCCGCGCGGCGAAGGCTAGTATGCCGCCCAGCAAGCCCGTACGAATCGTCTCCATTCGCTGAAGTCCATGCTGTCCTACACCGAGCACGACAACGCCCAGGCGGTCGAAATCCGCCTGAGCGGACGCGTCTCCACCGAGGAGTTCGACCGGGTAGCGCACCGGCTCGAAGCCTTTATCGAACGCCACGGCCGGGTGCGTGTGCTCGAGGTCATCCAGGATTTCGAGGGCATGGACGCGGCCGCGCTGTGGCACGACGTCAAGTTCAGCTTCCGCCACCTCCAGGACTTCAGCCGCGTCGCGGTGGTGGCCAATCCCGAAATCCACAATCTGTGGTCGAGCCTCGTCTCGCCGTTCATTAGATGCGAGGTCGAGCATTTCGCGCCCGACGAGATCGAGGAGGCGCGCGATTGGTTGATGTGGCCGGAAGGCGCAGCCGACGTTTGAGGATATCCCGTGCCTAGTCCTCAGACGCGGGCGCCGGCGTCTCCTGGATCGAATCCAGATAGGCGATGATCGCGTTCACCTCGTGCGGGCCGAACACGAAGATCGGCATTTCCGGGTGGCCGGAGACGATGCCTTCGGCGAGCGATTCGGCGAGATCCTCGACCGGATAGTTGCGCGAAAGCGTCCGCAGGGGCGGCGCCTCGGGCTTGGGGCTGTCGCCGGCGAGGCCGATCGCATGACAGCGGCTGCAATTCTCTTCAATGAGCACCCTGCCCTTGTCGGTCAGATCCTTCTCGGCCGCCGAGACCATGACCGGCCCGCACAGCCCCGCCGCAGCCAGTGCCAATCCCAAAGCTCTTCCCGCTGCCCAGCCCACCATCGCGACGCTCCCCGATCCCCCTTGGTTATGTCCCAGCAAGTCCACAAAATCATGGCCGCGGAGAGGCCCGACGCCTCGTTCCCACGGCCATAAGCGGTTCTCTCTACGCCCGGCGCAGCCCGGGGCGCTCTGAAAATCCAACGCAGTTCCAGCCTCGATTCGGTCGAGGCCCGGTCTAGTGATGCAGCTCGTGCCTGAGCCGCTCCATTTCATCCTTCAGACGCAGTTTTTGACGCTTCCATTCCGCGATCTTGAGCGTATCGGCCGTCGGCCGTCCTTGCTCTTCTTCTATTTTGCGATCAAGCGCGCGGTGCCTCTCAGACAATTCGACGAGGTGTGCGTCTAGCGCCATATCGGACCTCCATGATCATTGTCACAGAGCCCATTCTGACAAACCACCGTGCGCTTGTCTAATCACGCCTGGTAACCCCGCGCCGCGGCGCGATCCCCTCCGGAAAACACTTCTTGTGTGATTCGAAGGGCCAAGCCCTTGCACCGTCAGGCGTTCGCCACGATACTTTTTGGCCCGGGAGTTAGAGGAGCAAGGGCGCCCGATGGAGAGCGAGGAAATTCGCGAGCTTCGGGCAGTTTTGGGTAGGCTGAAGCAGGAGCATCGCGACTTGGACGGCGCCATCAACGCGCTGGAGGAATCTGGGCGCGCCGACGCGCTGCAGCTCAAGCGCCTCAAGAAAAAGAAGCTTTTCCTAAAAGACGAGATCTCGCGAATCGAGGATCAGCTCCTTCCCGACATCATCGCCTGAGCTTGCGGTCCTCTGCGAGTAGCACCGCAAGACCGAGCGTCCCGCCGAAGAGTTCCAGGGCCAGATAGGAGAGCAACAGCAGGCTGGGGCGTCCATCCACCATGAGGCTGACGGCCCGGCCGGCAGCGAGCGAGTACGCAAAGAAGATGGCCCAGATCACCGCCGTGCGTTGCCAGGCCGGCGTGAAGGCGGCAATCGCCCAGAAGGCGGCGGCACCGAGATAGAGGAACATCAGCGCCCGGAAAATATGCGTCTGATCCGTGCCGGAAACGGCGATGTCGAGGGCTTTGGGGAGCGTTTCGGCAGGCGTGAGCCCATAGCTGAGCGCAATCGGCACGATGATGAGCACGAAGAGCAGAAGATAGAGCCGCATGAGCCTGCTGCTTCGTGGCACTGCTGGCGGTTCCTGTGGCATTGCTCCCTCCTTCCGCAAAGCGGGCCGCGCTCAAGGGCACCCGAATTCGCCGGGAAACGCAAGCGGGAGAAGCGCAAGACGCGCCTTGCCAAGGAAAGGCGCGTCCCTATAATCGCGCGCTTTCCGCGGGGCCTTGGCCCGACCCTCCCATGAGCGTGAGCATGAGCGATGCGAAACCAGCCGTCGGCATCATCATGGGAAGCCGCTCGGATTGGCCGACGCTGAAAGCGGCAGCCGACGTGCTCGACGCGCTGCACATACCCTACGAGACGAAGGTGGTCTCGGCCCACCGCACCCCGAAGCGCCTTTACGACTATGCCTCGTCCGCCCGCGACCGCGGCCTCAAGGTCATCATTGCCGGGGCCGGCGGCGCCGCGCATCTTCCGGGCATGACGGCGTCCATGACGGAGCTTCCGGTGCTCGGCGTGCCCGTCGAGAGCCGCGCGCTCAAAGGTCTCGATAGTCTCTTGTCAATCGCCCAGATGCCGGCCGGGGTGCCGGTCGGCAC